>JAGCTA010000317.1 GCA_017963875.1 Victivallales bacterium
CCTCTTGGGGAATAGAGCGTTCTCAAAAAGTCTTCTCCTCAACGGTAATTCAATCCAGAAAAGATGGACTTGCTTTTATAAATGGTTATATTATATGAAAATCACTTACGAATCATTCAGTCCGAAGACCATGTGGCTTCCCTATCTTCCATACAACGCCATCATCTGCCGATACAATGAAATCGGCACCAAAGGCCGCAACCGCGCCCGCTTCGAGGAACAGTTGACGGACGCGCTCAAGCACGCCTTGGCACCGATGGGACGACTGCATGTCAACAACGTCCATGGCAGATTGTTCATCACTCCACAGGACAAGGACGTGCTGACTGAAACAGACATTGACACACTGCGCCGCGTCATCCCGACCGTCGCGGGAGTCTCCTCCGTCTCGCCAGGCGTTCTCATTGAGCCGTCATTCGAGGCAATTGAGTCTGTCATCCAACGGCAGTTCCCCGTCATCGCCCAAGCGCTTTCCACGGCTTCAACCGATATTCCACGAACTTACGCCATGTGGGCGCACCGCGCCAACAAAGCGTTCCCCATGACGTCAAATGAACTGGAAATCCATTTTGCAAAAACGCTTCTGCCGCAATATCCATGGCTCAAACTCGACTTGTCACAGGCAAGCATTGAAATCGAAGTAGAGATTCGCCATCACGAGGCATTCATCAGTTATGAGCGCATCGAAGGCCCTGGAGGGCTTCCCGTCGGCTCCGCTGGTCGCGTTCTGGCGTTGTTGTCAGGCGGCATTGACTCGCCTGTGGCGTGCTTCCAGATGATGAGACGCGGTTGCGAAGTGGATTTCCTCACCTTTCATAGCGAACCGTACACGCCACCATCATACATCACGAAAGTCACGAACATCGCACGAAAACTCAATACATACCAACGGTTTGGGCGACTCGTCGCCGTCAACCTTCTGGCTGCCCAAAAGGAAATACGGGACAAATGCCAGAGCCGTTACCGCACCGTCCTCTATCGCAGGTTCATGCTGCGAATCGCCGAGCATCTTGCGAAGTTCTTTCATGAACGCGCCATTGTCACGGGAGACAACATCGGCCAGGTCGCCTCGCAGACACTCGACAATATGGCTGTCATCAACCAGGCGACATCCATGATGGTGCTCCGCCCGCTCCTCACGTTTGAAAAACTCGAGACGACGGAACTGGCAATCCGCATCGGCACGTATGACATCTCCAAAATCCAGGTGCCAGACTCCTGCACAGTCTTCGCACCTGACTCCCCCTCGACCCGTACCCTGCTCCCCGCCATCCAAAAGGACGAAGAGCAACTTGACATCCCTTCGCTCATGCAGCAATGCCTTGACGCAACCGTCATCATCAACACATCCACTGGAAAACAGACGCCGCTTGCACAATGCAATCCGCGCATCGAATAGAAACAACCATGCAAGACCAACTCTACAGAGGAATCATTGACTCATTGGACATCCGTTTCGTCCTCGCGGACTGTCCGCAGACCGCCAATGACATCATCCTGCGCCATAACTGCGACCCCGCCTCCGCACATGTCGTCAGCCGTGCCGTCGGCGCGGCCGCCCTGCTCTCCACACTCCTCACCGAAGACGAAAAATACATGGTCCGCTGGAACTACAAAGGCGCATTGACCTGCGTACTCGCCGACTGCGATGCCGCCGCGCATATCCGTGCACTCATCAATCCAACCGATTTGACCGCACATGTCAACAAACCAGAAGACATCTGGGGCGACGGCGGAACCATCACAGTCATCAAATCCTCTGCTACGCAAGTCCTTAATTCGGGCAGCACGACGGCAGAACTGCTGGACGTCGTCGAAGACCTTGCCTTCCATTTCTCAACAAGCGACCAGATTGAGACTGCCATGGCGGTCATCCCGCGTTTTTCCTCCAATCCCGAACAGCCCGTTACCGCTCTTCGCGGAATCATGCTCCAGGCGCTCCCTGACTGCGACCTCGAACGTTTTGACAGAATCCGCAACCGATTGTCCACCCAAGAAGTCCGCGACCTGTTGATGCGCCCCGTCACGCAGGACAACTTGTTTGAGAGAATCGTCATGCTCCTCGCCAAAGAAGAAGTCGATAAACCGAGTTTCACATTGGAACATACGGTATCGCCAAGTTTCAAATGCTCTTGCACCAAAGAAGCGATGAAAAACGCATTGGCGACGATGGACCGCAGTGAAATTGAGGAAATCCTCGCCAAGGAAGGGGCTGTCACTATGACATGCCGCTTCTGCAACACGACCCACAAAATAACAAAGGAAGACCTCGACTCATGAGGTCATCCGTCACATAAATCAACTGCAAGGAATCCATTATGGGAACTGACAACCATTCCGAATCCCTGTTCACCACGACAAAGAAAAGTGAAGATATCCGCCATAATCTCGGCACCGTCCATCAGGCCTGGTCGAATGAACGACGTCGCAGGATCAAGACCGCACTCGCCGTCTTGATTCCGTTGATTGTTGTCGTCGCCGTCGGCATTGCCGTCTTCCTGCATTTCAATCCAGAATATGGTCCAGAACGGCTTTCAGACCCGCCGATTGACGAAGCGGCTTACCAATACCAGAAGGCATTGGCTGAAGGAAAGTTGCCGCCACCGCCGCCCGACACGGATGCATCTGAGGAATTCGGCAATGTCGATGCCAAGGTGAAAATTTCCGTGGCTAAAAAATATGCAGACAAGGCACTTCTGGCAATCCTTTTCGAGGCCGTAGACGCCAAGCCGTCCGAAATCTATCTAAAACTCATTGCAAACAAAGACCTTACTGATAACGAAAAGGATTTCATCAAGGGATCTGGCAGTTGTATGCTGACTTTCAATGACCAGAATTCCATTCAGTTGACCATGCCCAATGGCTCGGATAGAACCATTTACCTTGATGGTCCGTACGACATGGCCTTTAACAAAGATGATATCATGCTCATAATCAAAAAACTGCATACTGAAGCATACGGTGTTCCCAAAGTTCCCGTTTTCCCTGAACTAGCCGCGCAGGAAGCCATACTCAAGAAGATCCCCCTGCCTGTCAAAAAGGATCAGCAGACTTTTGAGTCGCTGCCTGCCCCCATGACCGTCGAATAGACGCACTGAAAAATGGTGAGGGAACAGCGTGATACTGGAACAGACTCAGAATTTTTTTGGTCCTGACTCGCCGCTTCGGGAAGGCCATGGAAAGCGAAAGGATTTCTCGTACGAGCCACGACCGCAGCAAGTCGAAATGGCAGAAGCCATCGGCGCCGCGTTTGATGCTGGCGAAAACCTGTGCGTGGAAGCCCCGACTGGCGTCGGAAAGACCTTTGCGTACCTTGTTCCCGCGGTGTTCCAGGCGATTTTGCACGACCAGCCTGTACTTGTCAGCACTCATACCATCCACTTGCAGGAACAAATTCTTCAACGCGACATCCCTTTCCTCGAAGACCTCATTGGACAGCAAATCAAGGCGACCGTGGCCAAAGGACGCTCCAATTACCTTTGCCTGAGAAAACTCAATGAACTGGCAGACATGGACCAGGAGATGCTTCCAGGCGCAGACGTTCTCGACGATATCGCAAAACTCGTCAAATGGGCTGAGACCACGGAGACTGGCGACCAGGGGGACATGACTGAAGCCATTTCTCCTGCTTTGTGGGACAGCGTCTGCTCTGAACGCGGAAACTGCATGGGCAATCAATGTCCTTTCTTTGCCAACTGCTACCTTTTCAAGGCCAGAAGACGCATTGGAAACGCCAGAGTCATTGTCACAAACCATGCCTTTTTCTTTTCTGCGCTGGCAATGGAAAAAAACGACCTCCCCGAATCGGAAAAATCGGAGAACAGGCTCCTGCCTGATTTGTCTGCAGTCATCATCGACGAGGCGCATACCCTAGAGGACTGCGCCGCAAATCATCTTGCTGTGATTGCAGAATCATTTGTCATCAAAAAGACGCTCAACCGCCTTTTTTCCAGAGAGCGTGGCAAAGGAGTTCTGGCGGATCCATCCTTCGGCAATGTTCAGGAAGTTGTAAACATTGCCAAACACAAGGCGGATGTCTTCTTCACACGCATTCTCCAATGGCTTGAACCGCAGGACAAGAATCCCCTCCGCTATACAATACCCAATCACATACCCAATTACCTTGACGAACCGCTCGCAGATGTCGTCAAGGCGCTGGACGAATTGATGGTGCGCCTGGAAGACGAAGAACTGAAAGCAGAAATCAAAGGACTGCGACAAACGCTTGACGAACAGCGAATCGCCATGAACATTTTCTTCGGAATGACTGAAAATGAATTCGTCTATTGGATGGAAATCCAGGGGAAGACTCGTCAGGACCTGGCCTTCTACTCCGTGCCAGTCAACGTTGCGCCACTTCTGCGCGAAAAACTCTTCGGCAAACCGCCAGTC
>JAGCTA010000318.1 GCA_017963875.1 Victivallales bacterium
GACTTGAGGGCAATCCTCCCGTGGGCTGGCGGTCATCGGCAGGCGTCGCCGTCAATGACGGCGTCGCGAAACTGACGGTTCAGTCGGACGGTAAGCCTGTGACGCTTGACCAGACGGTGACTGTCATCCAGCCTGGCGGCAAATATATAATCCGCTGCGAGGCAAGAGGAGAGAAGGGGAGCCGCCTGCGCTTTTGCGCATATTATGCGATGCCTGACACTCCCCAAAAGCACAAGGCCGTCGCCTGCGACAACTGGACGGTTGTCGATGGAACAAGCGAATGGAAGACAATGGAATATAAACTGGAGTATCCAGCGGAGGGTGCGCTCAGCAAGCCGACCGTAGGTTTCTACGTTTACAAGGGAAGTGCGGAAGTCAGGAACATTGAATGTTTCGAGGATACGACAAGGCCACCCGAAGCGCTAGGTGTCGCGTGGCAATTGGGCAACAATGCACAGGTGCTTGACACATCAGATGGCCAGGCGGTTTCCATTGCATGGGAAGGCTGGTGGAAGCCAGGCGCGGTTCTTGAACCAGTGGCCATCCGTGCAGGAGCGCATTACCGTCTTCGCTACGAGGTCATCGGCATTGGCAAGTCGGCTCTTGTGACGGGATTCCACCGCTATCGCCTCGAATACGGCGTGCCAGGTACCAATTTTATCGTCCGTGCACGGTTCGAGGATGTCTGGACAAGCACGTACCAGGGGCGAACACTCAAACTTGTCAATCTTCCGCCGAACGCGGACAAAGTCTTTATCAACTTCTGCATGGCGGACAAGACGGGACGTGTCGCGTTCCGCAATCTTCAGTTGGAGGAATATACGCCAGAAGTCGTTGATACGACGGCGATTGTCCTTGATAGTCCTGTTTACCGCGATGCAATTTTCGAGTCGGTTCCCGTCCGTGAAATTGCGGGGAAAGTTCGTGCCGATGCGGACGTGAAGAACGCTCGGATTCAATTTGTTTCACCAGACGGCAGGACGCTTGGCGAGAGCACGGTCGCGTCAGGCGCGCGGTTTGTTTTTGATTCAAGCAACTTGACACCAGGCAGGTATCTTTTGAAGGCGGAACTGCTTGATGGTGCGGGCAAGGTCGTCCGCACGCTTGAGAAGACGGTAACTCGTTATCCAAGGGCATTGCATGAAGTGGTCGAGGGACCGAACCGCAATCTCTATGTCGATGGCGAGCCCTTTTTGCCAGTCATGATGGATTTGGCCCACGGCGAAGACTTCTACGCTTATTGTGCGGCGCACGGCATTAATGCCTCCAAATCGTGGGTCGGGCGTGAGAGTTCGGCATTCGAGGTGCTTGAACAGGCATGGAAGCATGGCGTTCGCGTGATTGTTTCATTCATGTATTCTCGCAAGGATCGGAATTTCGATGAGTGGAAGCAGCAGGTGGAGGCCATGTTAAGCGACCGTGTCCGCAACCATCCAGGGCTGCTGTGCTATTTCATTGCGGACGAGCCGTTCTGGGGTGGAGCGGATCCTGCGGACTTGCAGAAATCATACGATTTCGTCCGCGAGCGTGACCCGTATCATCCCGTATGGATTAATTTCGCGCCGCCATGTACGCTTGATGAGATGCGCCCGTATGCAAAGGCCTGCGATATCGGCGGATTCGACGTCTATCCGATTCCTTATCCCAATGCTCATTCCTTCCTGGAGGACAAGACACCGAGCGCTCTTGGAAAGTATTCTCAGTTGATGTTTGATGCGACGGACGGTCAGAAGAGCGTCCTGATGTATCTTCAGGGATTCAGTTGGCATCACCGCGATCCAAAGGCGAAGCCAACTGGGTATCCGAATCTGACGGAGACACGCTTCATGTCCTACGATTCACTGCTCCATAAGGCCAACGCAATAGGCTTCTGGGGAACATATCAGGTGGCTTATCCGCAGTTCCTCCATGATATTTTGACAACCGCGACTGAAATGCACCAGATGGCGCGACTTCTTATTGAAGCCAGGCGCGATATGCTTCCCGCGCCTGACGGAATCGGTCTTCATGCGCTGACTTATGATGGACAGACCTATCTGATTGCGCTCAATAACACGACGAAGCCCATTCCAGATGCAGCAATCCAGACGTCCTACGGCACAGGCGAGGTCACGGTGTTCCATGAAAAACGCAAGGTCGTTGCGGCTGACGGCATCATTCACGACGCTTTCGAGCCATTTGGCGTTCACGTCTATGGTATTGCGCCGCTTCCTGAACCAAGAACTGAATTGCCAGCATGGACGAAGGAAACGCATCCGATAGAGGAATTCTGTGACAATCTCATCAACCCGAAGAACCGTTATCATGGACAGGCAAAGTGGATATGGGAGAAAAGCAATCTTGGCGTCGCTGGAAGCATGGTTTATCTTGAACGCACGTTCACTTTGGCCGACATGCCGAAGGATGCCGTGATGATTGCTTCTGCTGATGATTATGCGGAGGTCAGCATCAACGGAAAGCCAGCGGGTAAACTTGGAGGCTGGAACAAAATGGTGCGGATTGACATGCTGCCATTGCTTAAAACAGGCGAAAACCGTGTTTCGGTTATCGCCACCGATGCAGGTGCGCCGCCATGCGGCCTGCTGGGGGAAATCACCATAACACAAAAAAATGACACGAAGACCGTCATTCTTTCCGACGAACAATGGCTCGCCTCGCCCGACGGCAAGCAGGCTCCCCAGCCCGCCGTCATTGTCGCCCCGTATGGCAGCGGTGCCTGGAAGGATCGCGTTGAACTGCCATAGCCACAATCCGAGGAGCCCACCGTCTCTCACCCCGATTCTCGGTCTGCACATAGCATTTTTATTACTTTTATTATCTGCGTTTGAATCAGCAAATTTCGGTTTCAAACGCAGTTTCTTTTTTCATAGGCGAGTTGGAAAAAAGTTTTTCGAAATAGGGCGTTTGACATTGCAGTTATTATGCTTAAATTATATTGATTTATTTTATTTCATTTTTCTATTTTCCCACAATAGAAAGGAGAAACAAGATGTCTCACAAGTACCATTGGACAGTCACTTCGAAGTATTACTACGATCAGACGCTGACCACGGATCTGATAAAAAAAGAACTCGACGATATGCTGGATTCCAGCGGCAGAGATACGCAAATGTACTCTTTGTACAATATGGCCGATCTCTACCTCTGGCCTGCCGACCGCGAGAAGCGGCACGACACCAGTTATCACTATGAAGACGAAGGGGATGCGGATCCGGTGCCGGAGCCGCCCGCCAACTCGACTTACCATTACTACCAAAACTTCACGCTGGCCAC
>JAGCTA010000319.1 GCA_017963875.1 Victivallales bacterium
ACAGCCATGTGCCTTTGAAGAAACTGGAGACGATGCTGACACGCGAGGGGGAGATGATGCTTCAGTACGCGGCCTGCCGTGACAATCTCACGGAGGAGGATGCGGCATTTCTCGCGGAGCACGGCGGTGACGGCGTGCTTTATCAACTTTGGTATGCAGGATATGTCTTGAAAGGGATTTCTGGGGACGTTCTTAGAAGGCTTTGCAGTCATCCGCTGCCGAGCGTGCGTGAATTGGTGGCGCGTTCCTCTGGGCTGACAATCGCGATGATGTCGGAGTTGTGCAAGGATGACTGCCCACGAGTGCGATTGGAATTGGCAAAGAATTCTGAGACACTTCTGTCTTTTCTGACAGTTCTTTCCGAAGATAGCGACGGGCGGGTGGCGAAGGCGGCTGCGGCCGCTGTCGCCGCTCTTCAGACGAAGGAGCAGGAGGCATCGCAAGTCACTGAAAAAGACGAAGATACTGATGGCGATGATTCTCCTCCAAAGGCGGATGGGGAAAGTGAGCAGCCAGGTCTTTTCAAGAGATTTATGGCGAAACTTGGGCGCGGTTAGCCAGAGACATCGCCCAATGCGAAAAAGGTAATGGAAAACAATTGACATAATTGAAAATAAACGAAAACAGACAACGAATCAACAGAAGAAGGAAAACAATCTATGGCAAAGAATCCTGTCAGTGGACAGCCTTTGAGTTTTGTCGAGATTGTCATGCGCGCCGACGCAGAGACAATCAAGGCGGCATACGAGGCTCGAGTGAAAGTCGATGGCCTGTTGGCGGAGCGTGAAGAGGCTTATCGGAAGATTGCGATGCTGGAACAGAAGGTTGATGAAATCATTGGCGAACCTGGTGTGTTCATTTTCCCAGAGCCACCGATGCCAGTCAGCGGTTTCGCCAAACCTGCCACCGCGCCAGCGAAGAAACCCGCACCTGCGCCGAAGGCCGTTCCAGACAAAACCGTGGTGGAACCTGAAAAGAGTGAAGTTGAACAGGAAGAGGGTGATAAGCAATAATCCTTCCTGTTTTCGACCATCCATTTGTCATGCCATGTAGCATATTGTAGTGCATACCATTGTAGCCCATGACCGCAAGGAAAGAAATAGAAATTCTTGATTTATTGCGCCAGCGAGAGGCGGAATTTGTCAAGATTTGGCAATGCGAGGACGGTATTTGCCGTCTGCTCGGGTTGTCTGACTTTCCATTTGGCGGTGCCCCTGACCTTCCTTCACGTAAGAAAGGCAAGCGGACAGTGTCGTTGGCAAGTCTGAGGAAGAAGGACGTGGGCAATGATGCCGAGGGCGATGCGAAAGTCGGGAAGGCTCCGCCTGTGAGAAAACTTCAGGGAAATGAGGATGCCTATCGTGTCGTTTTTGAGCATAATGGCGCGTCTGAGGTCACCTTCCAGACGGATGGCGAACTCCTGCGTAAACTTTTCCTGGTGGAAGATACTGATTTCAAGATGCTTAGCATTGAGACCGTCGAATTCCACTCATTGGAGGACTGGAAGTCCATTGAAATCCTGTGGAGTAGAGAAGGCCTATGACGGATTTGACACAATGTAAGCCATTGTATATATTATAGATTGTTTAATAATAATTGTGAAATCCCAAGGATTGCTTGAATTGACAACATCTGCCATATCTAGATGGCATTCATTTAAATCTAGTTTTCAGGAAGTGCAAATATGAAAGAAACAAGTGGTCGCCCTCGGAATCTCTGCAGTGCCTTGTCGATCATCGGAGCGGTGCTGTTCATCGTGGGATTGATTGTCTGTCGAACTGGCAATTGTTCCGTGATGCTTGTCGGGTGCGCGTCTTCCGTGGTGGTGATTCTACTGGGGCTGGTTGGTGCAGGCCGCTGTGCCTTTGAGCGCCGTCAGCAGCAGGAGGAGCGTTCGGCGGCGGAGTTTCGGAAGGAACACGGCAGGAATGAACTGTTTGAAGATGCGGATGAGGCGGTTCGCCTTGCGACGAGGGCGAACATGCAATACACACGCTATTTCATACCGATATTCACCGTGGTGCTTGGTCTGGCGCTTTTCATTTTCTGCCTTCTGGTCTGGCGTTCATGGGAGGCGACGGAGACATTCCCAGTCGCGGGAAATCCAATGCCTTTGGCGTTGTTAAGCGTTCTGTCATGGATTGCGACGCTGATTCTTGGAAGTTATTTTATAGGTGCGAGCCGCGAACCAGGTTGTCGTTGGCTTCGCCCCGCGAGCGCATGGCTGTTTTTCAACGGCTTCCTTTTCCTTCTTGCTTCCATCGCATTGTTCCTGGAATATTTCAAGAAGATGGTGCTGACAGCCGATATTACGTTGGCGCGCATAGGGATGGTTGTTCTGGCGATATTGGCGATTGAACTTGTCCTTGCGTTTGTCATTGAATTCTACCGTCCCAGGATGCCTGGCGAAGCGGAGCGTCCGTTGCCTGAGAGCCGTTTGCTGGCGCTGGTGACCGAACCAGGCGGTCTGGCGCGCAATGTCGCGTCCTCATTGGACTATCAATTTGGTTTCCAGGTATCTGAAGCATGGTTTTTCCGTTTTCTGGAGCGGACGGTGGTTCCGCTGGTTGTCGTTCTCGTCCTGGCGTTTTGGCTTCAGACGTGTCTGGTGGTCATCAACACTGGCGAACAAGGGTTGTTTGAGAAATTTGGGCGTGTTGAGAGCACGGAGCCGTCTGGGGCTGGCATCTATTTCAAGTTGCCGTGGCCCTTTACGCGCATAGAGCGGTTCAATGTTGAGAAGATACAGGAGGTCGTCCTTGGAGAGGACCACGAGCACGAACATGAAGAGGAGGAGGAAGAAGAGGAAGAGGACGACCATGGGCACAGCCATGGGCCGAAGAAGCCAAAGCATCAGGAGCATGATGAACGCGTGATTCTGTGGAGCGTGGCCCATGCCGAGAAGGAATTGAATTACATCGTGGCAAGCCGTCATGCGGAGAAACTGAACAACGCGGGGCTTGACAACAATGAAAACAGCAAACTGAACCACAAGAAGATACCGCCGTCGGCACTGCTGGTGGCTCATGTCCCTGTTTCTTTCCGCGTGAAGAACATCTATGACTTCAAGTATCGTCAAAGCGATGCCATGGGATTGCTTAAGAACCTTGGCACGCGCGTCTGGATTCATTTCCTTGCTAATGTTGATTTTCAGGATTTGCTTGGGGAAGGGCGTTTAAAGGCAAGTGAAATCCTGAAGAAACGCATCCAGGAAAGCGCGGACGAAATGCAACTGGGCGTGGAAATCATCACTGTCAGCGTGGCAAGCATCCATCCGCCTGTCGAAGTCGGTTCGGAATATGACAAGCAGATGAGCGCGCACGAGGAAGTCAACAGGCAGTTGCAGCAGAGCCGCGTTGAGGCGGACAGGATTGTCTCGGAGGCGCGGAGTGAACAGAATGCCATCCTTGCGGCGGCGATGATGGACAATTTCAAGCGGGACAAGTCATACGTCCAGGCGGAGGCCGAGTTGTTTGCAAGCCAATTGACCCGCTACAACGCCTGCCCAGACATTTTCAAGATTGACAGCGAACTGCGCGTCGTCGAGGAGGCGTCGCAGCATTTGAGAAAATACATTGTCGGTACAGGTCTGGACGTTGAACTGTACGACTTGAATCTGGAGCGCAAGAACGAGGGAACGAGCCTGCTGGATTTGGGCGTGGAAGCGCCGTGAGTCCAGCAGAATGTCATATAGGCAATCATAATCAACGGAAATTCAATATAAACAGGAGTTCAGGCAATTATGGAACAGCAGTCTCAGAAAGTCGAAAAGAACGGATTGGCGATGCACTGGCCAGTCGCATTGCTGGCGTTGGCAGTGGTCATCATCTTTCTGATTTCAATGATGTCCTTCCAGGTGAAGGAAACGGAATATGCTGTCATCAAGCGTTCAGGCAAGGCTTTGGAAGATGCCAGCGGCAAAATCATCAGTTACAATCCTGGACTGCATTTCAAACTGCCGTTTGTTGACCAGGTATGGCGTCATGATAAACGCATACAGTGCTATGAACTCAAGAAAGGCGAAGTCGAGCAGGTCAAGACAAAGGACGACTGTCAGATTGTCGTTTCAACATACGTGCTGTGGAAAATCAGCGACGAGGCCGTGGGCGTTTTCATGAAACAGTTTGAATCGACGGGTGATGCGGAGTCAAAACTTGATTTCATCGTCAGAACCGTCCGCAGCCGTGTCATGCCGCATTATGATTTCCGCTCCATTGTTTTTGTCAAGGAAGAGGCGGGTGGAAAATCCGTGTTGGAGACAATTGAGGACGAAATGCTGAAGCAGGTCCGCCAGGAGGCATTCAAAGAATATGGCATTGATGTCGTTCGCGTCGGATTCCGTCGTTTCGGGTTTACTCAGGACAACTCGCAGGAAGTTTTGAAGACCATGGCGGCCGACCGCAAGGAAATCTCCACTGCGTTGCTGACGCAGGGGAAGAAACAGGCGGACGATGTTCGCGTTGCGGCTCAGACACAGGCGGCGCAGTTGCGTACAGAAGCGGAGAAAAAAGCGAAGAAACTCCGCAGCGAGGGCGAACTCGAGGCATCCAAGCACATGGAGATTTATCGCCAGAACCTTGAACTCGCCAGATTCCTCCGCTATTTGAATGGCTTGGAGGCATCGCTGAATGAACGTGACACGCTGATTCTCGGCACTGATACAGCGCCATTCCATCTGCTGAGCCCAAAGGCTCTGGATATCGGCAGCGAAAAGGCACCAGCACCAGCAACCAAGTGATAATGACCCTTGGGGTAATCAATTGATTGAAGAAACGACACAGAGGGTTAGAGGCTGTTATGGAAGAAAATAAAGACACGACTGAACGGGTCCCCGAAAGCGAGAGCCTGTTTGAAATGCCCGTGGCGGCATCTGCAACGCCAGATGCCGTGCCTGAAGCGGCTGGTAGCGGCATGGAGTCATTGACTCGCATGGCGCGCGTGCTGTTTTCATGCCTGCGGGTGGTGATAGTCCTTGTTTTGGTGTATTTGCTTGTCAGCGGTGTGTTTCGCGTTGATGAGCAAAACGAGGCGATGCTGTTCAGATTTGGAGCGTTGCAGACTCGTGTCATTGATCCAGAGCAGGGCGAAACGGCAATTCTTACCAGTGGCCGCTGGTATTGGGCATGGCCGTATCCTATTGACTGGGTGAAGGAACTTCCCGCGCAAAAGACGGTGACAGTTTCGACGGAACGCCTTTTCGAGCCGATTATTCCGCCTGAAAATGATACGCGCGGATATCTCTTCCCAGGCGCGGACGGGTATCTCATGTGCCTGAACGAGGAACTGGGTGCCGATGAAAACGGCGAACGGAATTCCAACGGCATTGTCCATGCAATCGGCGAAGTCAATTATCGCATTACGGATGCAAAAAAATACTATTTGTCATTTTATGATGATGAAGATGGCAAGGGAACAGTGACCCTGGACCTTGGATTGAACGGTAAGGACGGCGATGCCAATGCGGTCCGTGCAAAGAAGGAGGATATGCGTGGCAACCGTGGAATCATTCGTCTGATGCTTGGAAACGCCATGATTGCGGAAGCCGTTTCATGGCGCGTCGAGGATTTGCGCAATATGATGCGCGTGCGTGACGGACGCACGGAAAACTTCGAGGATGGTGTGAAAGCACGCCTGAAGCGGTATATCGATGCCGTTGACATGGGGCTTGAGGTGCAGTCAGTTAAGGTGACGATTCAACTTCCTGCGGCTGTGCGCCGTGAATTTGAATATGTCTTCAGTGCGTCAGAGCAGAGTGCGGCGATGATTCAGCAGGCACGCCAGGAGGCGGATGCCATCGTAAAAGCCGCCCAGAACATGGCTTTCAGGATTGTCAGCGAGGCGGAGTCGGAACGCGACCGTGTGATCGCTGATGCGGAACAGGACAGCAAGAACTTCCAGAATGAACTTGAAATCCTGCGTGACATGGGGAGCACGTCTTCGTACATGGAAACCGTGCTGCTCACAAAATATGTGGATGTCCTTCGGGCCATTTATTCGCGTGTCGAAAACAAGATACTGGTGAAGACGACGCCAGGAAAAGATTCGAAGATTCGCATGAGGGTGAATCTGCCTGAAAAGAAGAAAAAGAAGCAGAATCCTGCCGAGGCTCCCGTCCAGCAGTAGCGCGAGGACGGGAAGCAGTGGAAGTTTAGAAGAAAGAATCCGTGAACTGAACAAAGAGTGAAAGTAGCATGGCTGAGATAATTGAATCGAAACATGACCGCGTTGTAGGAAAAGTGGGGCGTCCCGAAATGATTCGTTTGGGGATTGCCATGCTTGGGGGCATACTTGTCCTCAACGCCTATCTGTCTGAATTGCTGTTCCCTACGGCAATTGACAGTGCCGCCAGAAGCGTTAGCGCGTTCATCGGCGCGGCGATTTTAAGCCTGCCGATTTTCATTGAGGCGTTGCAGGACCTTATCAAGGGCAAGGTCCACATGAACGAACTCGTTGCACTTGCCTTGGTTGCGGCATTCGCAAATGAGAACTACATGACGGCGGGCGCGGTCGCATTTTTCATGCTGATTACCATTACTATTGAAAAAAGGACGGCTATTGGCGCGGAGGCGGCCATTGAGGCAGTCGTTCGCCTGACGCCGCGAATCGCTCGGCGCATTGTCGGCGATTCGGAAGAGGAAATCGATGCTTTGGTTGATTTGCACATAGACGATGTCTGCCGTGTGAGGCCTGGCGAGAATTTCCCCGCTGACGGTATCATCACCGTTGGGCGTAGTACGGTGAACCAGGCGTCAATTACTGGTGAAAGTATTCCCGCCGACAAGGATGTCGGCAGCGAGGTCTATGCAGGTACCCAGAATCTCACAGGACTTGTGGAATTCAAGGTGACGCGCATTGGCGCAGACACGACCTTGGGCAAGGTCCGAAACCTGATTGCGGACGCAGAACGTTCCAAGTTGCCGATTATGCGCATGATCGACAAATATGTTGGATACTATACGCCGACCATCCTGATGATTGCTGGTCTAGTGTGGTTTATTACGATGGACATGTCGCGCGTCATCGCAGTGCTTGTCATGGCAGTGCCTGCTGCATTTGTGTTGGCGACGCCGACGGCCGTGATTGCCGCAATCGCCGCCGCGTCCCGTCTTGGCATCCTTATCAAGGATGTCTCCTATATTGAGCAGGCCGCGAAGATTGGCGCAATTATCTTCGACAAGACGGGTACCTTGACGGAGGGCGTCCTTGCGGTGGCATGCCTTGAACCCTGCGAAGGCGTTGAACTTGCGACACTTCTGGAAACGGCGACGTGTGCGGAACATCACAGCAACCACCCTGCCGCCGAGGCAATGAAACGCCTGGCAAAGCAGGCGAATGTCCAATGGGAGGCTCCAGACAGTTACGAGGAAGTGCCTGGACGAGGCGTTAGGGCGAAGTTTGGAAACAAGGTGAGCCTTGTAGGCCGCGAAAGTTGGCTCGCTTCCGAAGGAATCGATACAAGCAGCATGATTGAAAGCCTCCATAGCGGTGAGAAACGCGGGCTGAGCGCCGTCTGCGTCGCGTTGGATGGCAAAGCGTTGGGATGGATCGGATTGAGCGATGAAATCCGCGCGGTCAGCAAGGAGGCGATTGCGCAGTTGAAGGAACTGGGCGTTACGCAATGCTGCATGGTGACTGGTGACAATGAGCGCGTTGCCACGGCCGTCGCCGCGCAGATCGGCATTACGGAAATCAAGAGTGGCTGCTTGCCAGAGGAGAAAGAGGCATACGTCAGGAAATTGAAGGAAGAGGGAAAGATTGTCGCTGTGGTCGGCGATGGCGTCAACGACGCTCCCGCATTGGCCGCTGGTGACATCGGCATGGCCATGGGTGCATTCGGAAGCGACATCGCGGTTCAGAGCGCGGCCGTCGCGCTGATGAACAACGACCTTCGCCGCATTCCGTTTTTTATTGGCCTTTCTCGCCAGACGCGTGTCTTGACTTTGCAGAATTTCGCCATAGGAATGGGGTTCATTGTCGTCGGTGTGTATTTGGCGACAGTCGGCGGCATTACGCCAGTCGGAGCCGCCTTGTTGCACAGCGTCAGTTCATTGATGGTCATTTTCAATAGTGCGCGTCTCGTTCGTTCAGGAGAACTACTCCAAAGCAGCGCACCAACAGCCCAAAAATAGCCATGCCAGTTGGCGGATAATCTGCGATTATGGTTGCGGATAGTCCGCCGCGTGTGATGGAAAGCAAATCAACATCGGAGTCAGAGTGATGTCAGACACATCAGAAAGCAACATCGTCGTTCAAGCCGAGGGATTGACAAAGATTTTCCGCGATTTCTGGAATCGCCCAAAAGCCCATGCCGTCAATGGCATTGACTTTCAGGTTCGGCAGGGGCAGATATTCGGCTTGCTTGGACCGAACGGTTCGGGCAAATCAACTACAGTGAAGATGATTCTTGGGCTGCTGTATCCGACACGCGGCGTGCTCAAGGTGTTTGGAAAGGATCCGCAGGATGTGGAAATAAAAAGCCGCATCGGATATCTTCCAGAGGAAACGTATCTCTATAGATATCTGACTGCGACTGAGACACTTGATTTCTATGGCTCGCTTTTTGGCATGGATGCGTCGATGCGCAAGGAACGCAGCGAGCAGTTGTTGAACATGGTCGGGCTTGCTCATGCGTTCAATAGGCCTGTCGGCGAGTTTTCAAAAGGCATGGCGCGCCGCATCGGTCTGGCGCAGGCGCTTATCAACGACCCTGACTTTGTCATTTTGGACGAGCCGCCGAGCGGTCTGGACCCCATTGGCTGCCGTGAGGTCAAGGATGTCATCCGATTGCTGGCAAGCCGTGGCAAGACCGTGATTCTTTGCAGCCACCTTCTTGCGGATGTCCAGGACCTTTGCGATGACGTGATGGTCCTTTATGGAGGAAAAGTCCGCGCGAATGGCGCGCTGAGCGAGATTTTGCAGCAGGATGACAAGACGCGCATGGTTTGCCCGTCGTTGAGCCAGAAGACGGTTGACGAACTGCGCGGATGGCTTCTCGCGCATGGCGTGAAGGCAGAGGGCGACATTTCCTTTGACCATCCTGTCCGCAATCTTGAGGATTTCTTCCTGGAAGTCGTGCGGAAAGCGCGTGAGCAGAATGTCGCGACTGCGGGTGCGCAGGGCAATGGCGAGGTGCCTGAGTATCTCGCTGGCGCTGACAACGCTGCCGTCCTTGAATCGCTTCATCGCCGAGGCGAAAATGAGGAACTGCTGAAGGCATTGCGTGGCAAGGCGCAGGAGGAACTACCATCTGAAGAAAAGAAGGTCGCTGAAGAACAGTCCGTGGATGTGGATAAACTCGCCAGCCTGAAGGTAACTGCCGAACCCGCCGAGCCGACAGAGGCGCAGAAGAGCCAGGAGGAAATCGAAGCGCAGAAGCAACGCCAGAAAGAGGCCAGCGATCGCCTGAAGAACCTTGTCGGAGGAAACAACAAGTAACCGACGATTCGTTGTTTTCAGTGCGCGGAATGGCTGGAAGCAGCCATTCCGCCACGACCATTGGCAAAAAAGCGACTCTTTATATGGGTCGCTTTTTGTACATGGCTCTATTTCTCAAGAGGATCGGTAATTGAGTAGGTCAAGGCGGCCGTGCAACGACCCCGAAGGGGTCAAATATCAGTAACCCCAGGTTAAGCGAAGCGAAACCTGGGGAAGCCAAATCCCAAAGGATTGCGACCTCGAAGAGGTCGAACCTATCCTCTTGGGGTACAGGGCATTGTATAAAGATGACTAGGAATCAGGTCACGCTATGAAAATCATCACATATATTACCCATTCCATTGTTGAACCCTGGCATTTCAAGCCTGAGCATGCGGCGATTATCAAAAAAGAACTGCCAGACGCGGAGATTGTCATCTGTGAATCGGAAGACGAATTCGTCGCGGCGCTACCGACGGCGGAAGTTGTTTTGACATGGGTTTTCCGCCAAGAGTGGTTTGCTGTTTCGCCTCGTCTTCGTGTCATTTCCACGCCTGCCGCTGGCAAGGATTATTTCCATGTGGTCCCGCCAGGCAAAGTGACGATGCTCAACGGCCATTTCCATGGCGAAATCATTGCGGAAACAGTCGTTGGAATGATACTTGGAATCATCAGGGGATTGCTTCCGAACGCAACGCAGTTCTCTCATGAGCCATGGGCGCGAAAGGAGTTGTCGCCAAAACTGCGCACGCTCCGTGGCTCCAATGTGACTATTCTCGGGTTTGGAAATATTGGCCGCTGGATAGGGCGTCTCCTGAAGCCGTTTGGAACGCAATCCATTTGGGGAATGACTCGACATGTCGATTCGCCACGACCCGATTGGTTTACGGAACACGATTCGATTTTCACCATCGACACGTTGGATGAACGGCTGCGCGTTACAAACCATTTAATCATGGCATTGCCTTCCACGACGGGGACCGATGGCTTGGTCGGTTCACATGAACTGGAATTGTTGCCAAAGGATGCGACAGTCACGAATATCGGACGTGGCAATTCCCTTGATGAGGCGGCCTTGGTCTCCCGTTTGAAGAAAGGTCATCTGGCGGGGGCTGTGCTTGATGTGTTTTCAAAGGAGCCGTTGGAAGGCGATTCCGTTGTATTGACCTGTCCAAATCTGTGGACGCTTCCACATGCATCGGCCATCGCTCCGAATTATCTGTCATTATATGCCTCTGAGGTTGCAAAAGACATCCTTAGGGTATATGTTAGCGGCAAATGATGACAATCAGCAACCATAGCATCATGCAGAATCACAACCAGACAGTTCTAGATACAGTCAAGCGACAAACGGCTGTTGCAAAGAAAAAACGCAAGGAGATCATTAGACTGATCAAGCCGAGTTGCGTCCAATCTTGGCACTGGAGCAATTCAGGCTTTGAAGAAGCCGCGGCATGGCTTCGCACGCATCCACACGAAATACGCCATGGGCTCTATATGTCTGATACGCCTGGCAAGGAAGTATGGCATGTGAATATTCCGTCGAAGTTGGGTGGATTTGAAATTGTGATGACGAGTTATGTCAACGCAAAGTCCTTCTGGGACATGTTCACGCTTTCGGAGGCTTGGAATGAGGTTCGCAACAGCGTTGTCATGAAAAGTCTTGGCATTCCGACGCCGAAGATACTGGCGTGCGGCGAAGAGCGGTCCTGGGGGAAAGTGTCGAGTTCGTATGTCGTCTCTGAATACATTCCAGCGAGTTTAAGCGGAAAAGTTCTGATGCCAGGAGGACAGTTGAGGGAGGAGAAGCAACTGCGAAGGGCTTTTTCCATGAAGGCGATGGAACTCATTGCAAGGGCTCACAAATGCCATTTCTATCATCATGATTTTCGGCCAGGGAAGATGCTGATGGCAGAGAACAGCACCGTCGATGACATGCGTCTGACGATGATTGACATGTATCTCGCTGATTTTCGGATGCCGTTTGCTTCTGACCGATTGCTTCTCGCAGATGACCTGCTGGCATTTTTTGTGGATATGCGGCCAACGACAAAGGAGATCAAGGAACTTTGCGAATACTACCTGTATTTCAATTCAGGCTGCGGCTATACTGTGGAGTCCCTTTGGAATAAACTGGTCTCCATGGGAGAGGACAGGGGCTGAATGTGAGACAGGGCTGTCGATAGCAGTGGGGTTATCGCGAGCATGAAAAAGCCACCCGAAGAACGAACTTCCTAGGGTGGCTTTCAAGTCTGGTTTAGCGTAGGCTAACGCTCTATTCCCAACGAGGGGCGGTAAATGAATATTCCCAACGAGGGGCGGTAGTTGCGCCCACGAGGGGCAGTAACTGCAATATGCCAACGAGACTGTACAAAGACCCCGAAGGGGTAAAATATTAGAAACCCCTGGTTGAGCGAAGCGAAACCTGGGGGAAAACGAACCAAAAGAATTCCGACCTCGAAGAGGTCGAACCTACTCTCTTTGGAAATAGAGCGTAGGCTAAAAAGGATGATTCAATTAGTCAATTGGTTTTGTCTTGGGCAGTCCCCACGCCTTGTCACCATCTTGATAACGGCCTTCTTTTTTCAGAAGGTCAATGCGCTCAAAACGCTTCAGGACATTGCGGCGCTCGGCAACTGCACCTTTTGTTTTCAGACTGGGATGCACTGACATTGGTATGACTCCTTATGTTATCTTTGTGATAAAGTGAATTGTATGCGGAAAAAACTCTTATAATTTACATCCATTTGGTGTAATTTCAATAACAAGGAGAAAATAAAGAAACGATTTTGTGGACATCGCCTATCCACTACGCTCTATTCCCTATGAGGGGCGGTAACAAAGCCATGGCGGCAGTCCAAAGACCCCGAAGGGGTCAAATATCAATAACCCCAGGTTGGGCGAAGCGAAACCTGGGGGAAGACGGCCCCCAAAAGGATTGCGACCTCGTAAGAGGTCGAACCTACCCTCTTGTGAAACAGAGCATTCCACTAAAATGCCAAATAAAAAATGTCGCCCACTTGGAGCGACATTTTTCCCTTTGAGAAAAGGAAATCCGAATTACTTCAGACTCTCAAATCTTACTTCTTCTTGCAGCCGCACTTCTTTGCGCAGGCTTTTTCTTCAGTAACTGATTTGTAGGTGGAGGCATACTCTGCTTCTTTGATGAATCTGGGAAGCATGCGGCCATCGGCGGTCTTGCCATAAATCATGCAACGGCCAGTCTCGGTCTTCTTCTTGTAGGCGATTTCAACTTCAACACTTTTGCGGACTTTGACATCGTAGAATGTCGCTTTCATCATTCTTCTCCTTGGTTATTGTTGAACACTGACTGTCGCATGCGATCCCGAATCGCACACTAAAAGCCTGTAACTACTTATAAAATACTATCACTTATGACAGTTTTGCAAATCATTTTTACATTTTTTTTAACTTTTTTTTAATTTTTTTTGTTTTTTTCTTGATTTTTTGCCAATAATCCTCTAATTTCATGACAGACAACAGATTTTTACAACTGTTTTTCGTTCTTTCCAGATTTCTCATTTTTTAAGGCTCTTTTCCAAACGAGGGGCGGTATTTGTATAGTTCAAGGCAGTTCTGAAACGACCCCGAAGGGGTCAAATATCAGTAACCCCAGGTTGAGCGAAGCGAAACCTGGGGGACGCAATCTTCTACAGGATTCCGACCTCGAAGAGGTCGAACCTACCCTCTTGGGGAATAGAGCGTTCTCAAAAAACAATCAAACATACGATTTCGTTTTTTTAATGCCCATGTCATTTCCTTTTTCTAACGCTTTCCTTCCACTATTATTGTGTTCGGTAGTTTTTGTTTCCTGCGCAACCACAAGCACGCCACAGAAGCCCGTTGACGGCAAGTATTCGACGAGTTCATGTCAGGCGTTGCCGCTGGACTACCTTAAGGCCGTCGTTTTACCAGAGACAACGCCAGACGCGTATCGGCAATATGCGGATTTCTGGCAGAATCTGAACTGGCAGGAACTGTCAAGAAAGAATTACAATCAGGCGCGTGGTGTTCTCTACAAACTGGCCGCATCGTCAGAGGGCGATGAGTCACAGACAAGTTTTGCCGATGAACTTGGCCTTCGTCTTGAGCATGCCTCTTTAATGTATGATTTGACTTCCAAGTTGACTGAAAAGCCCGAAAATAGGGAGAAGATGCTCGCCGTACTTGATTCCGCGCGCGCGTTATCATTATTCAGAAAGAAGTTTCCAGATATTGTGTCCGAGCAAATTAAGCAAATGGAGAAAGACAACGACTGCATGCTGCAGAAGTTCGTCAAACTGTTTGACAATGCTGCTCCCGTGAAATTGCTTGGCGACACGTGGCATTTGCAATCTGCGCAAGTATTCAAGAAAGTCAGTGGCTTCAATGATGCGAAGATGCCCTCTGACGGACTTTTCATTTCCCAACCGTTGGATATTGTCAACGACAAGGTCGAACTCTATGTCAATTTCCGCGCCCTGCCGCCGCGCACTTCAGTTCTCTTCAACGGCATTCGCCAAGAATGGCCTCAGGAGACAACTAGCAATACTTTTCGTTTCCGCTTGCCTTCATACGACGTCGCCGACGGCCGTGTGCTCATTACCCTGGTTATCCCAGACGCTCTGCCCAACAACCCGATACCGACTCCGTGGATTTCGAGAAAGGGGAAATAGGATTTAGATGGGAATTATATACTTGAGTTCTCTGGCAGTATTTGTCTGGCAGATCACCTTTAGAATCTCTAGAATCTCTAGGGAACCAAAGTATATAATTCCCATATAAATGATTTATAAATCATTCACTCGAGTTGCTCTTCCTTTTCATTTTTGGTCATGTTTGTTTTAT
>JAGCTA010000320.1 GCA_017963875.1 Victivallales bacterium
GTCATTGGCGTCGCGGCGGACATTGCGGATTTCGACTCGCGCCTCTTCTGCGCGTTTGCGGACGACTTTGGTCAGGTCCTTGCGGCGTTCTTCGGACAGTTCAGGGATGGGCAGGCGGATGACACGGCCGTCTGAGACGGGGGAGATGCCGAGAGAAGAAGCGCGGATCGCCTTTTCAATCGCCTTGACTGCGTTCTGGTCCCAAGGCTGGATGACAAGCAGACGTGGCTCTGGAGCGGTGATGGCGGCGACGTCTTTCATGCGCATTTGCGTTCCGTAGAATTCAACCATGATGCCTTCGACAAGCCCAGGGGAGGCTTTGCCAGTGCGAATGGTGGAAAAATCATGTTTCATGCTGTCGAGCGCCTTGTCCATGGCCTTTTGTGAATCGGAAACGATCGTGTCAACTTGTGGCATTTCTGAATCTCCTTGACTAGTTGTTTGCTATGGTTAGAAAACTGAATCAGAGTGTGACGAGAGTGGCGGCCGAAAGGTCACCGTCTATAATATTGCCCAAAACTCCAGGAACGCCAAATTTAAAAACCATAATCTGCAAATTATTATCCTGGCAGAGCGAAAAAGCGGTTGAATCCATGACATTGAGACGGTCTGAAAGCGCCTGGGAGAAAGTGATGGTCTCATAGCGTTTGGCGTTTGGATTCTTGAATGGGTCCGAATCGTAGATGCCGTCAACCTTCGTGCCCTTGAAAACCGCCTCGGCCTTGATTTCACATGCACGAAGCGCGGCGGTTGTGTCGGTTGTGAAGTATGGATGGCCTGTGCCAGCGGCGAAAAGCACGATTGTTCCGTTGTCGAGGAGGCGGCAGGCTTCCCGTTGGTCAAAGGGCTTGAGGACTCCCGCTATGGCGAAAGCGGATTGAATCTCCGCCTTGAGGCCAAGGGATTCCAGCGCGTCACGCATGGCGAGGGCATTCATGGCGGTGGCAAGCATTCCCATCTGGTCGGCACAGGTGCGGTCCATGCCAGTTCTTGAGCCAGCGAGGCCTCTGAAGAGATTTCCAGCACCGATGATAATAGCAACTTGAACGCCTTTGTCAACCGCTTCCTTGATGCGATTGGCTGCAGCGAGTACGGCGTCGGGGTCAATGCCGCCTGCGGTGCCTTTTAGCATTTCACCACTGAGTTTGAGAAGGATGCGCTTGAATTTTGCCATGGGTAACCTCTTTGTTGATTTATGTTTATTTGCGGATTCTGAGTTTTCTGATTCTGATTGATTTGGGTGTTACCTCGACGAGTTCGTCGTCGTTGATATAGGAAATGCATTCCTCCAGGGACATGATGACGGGCGGTGTCAGGATGATGTTTTCATCCGAACCTGCTGCACGCATGTTCGTGAGTTTTTTCGCCTTTGCTGGGTTGACGATGAGGTCGGCTTCATGGCAGTGTTCGCCAACGACCTGCCCCTCGTAGATTTCCACGCCTGGATTGACGAAAAGTTTTCCACGTTCTTGGAGATTGAACAGCGCGTAGGCGACGGTGGTGCAGGTGCACATGGATACCATGGCACCGCGCGTTTTCGTGTGAATCTCTCCAGCGACTGGTTCGTAGTCGTTGAAGACATAGTTCATGATGCCAAGTCCCTTGGTGTCTGTCAGAAACTCTGAACGGTAGCCAAGCAAGCCGCGTGTCGGGATGATGTAAGTCAGACGCGTCATGCCGTTGACCGTGTCCATCGTCTGGATTCGCCCGCGCCTCTGGCCCAGTTTCTCCATGACGCTTCCCATATATGTCTCCTCGACGTCAATGGTGAGTTCCTCGAACGGCTCCATCATAACGCCGTCAATTTCCTTCATGATGACCTGCGGGCGGGTGACCTGGAATTCATACCCCTCACGGCGCATTTTCTCAATCAGAATGGACAGATGAAGTTCGCCGCGGCCTGATACCTTGAAGCCCATGCCTTCCCCTAATGGCTCAACAAGCAAAGCGACATCCGACATGGTTTCACGGAAAAGCCTTTCGGCAAGGTGCCGTGACGTGACGAATTGCCCCTCGCGGCCAGCGAAAGGCGAGTCGTTTGGTACGAAATTCATGGTGATGGTCGGAGGGTCTATTTCAGTCGGCGGCAATGGAATAGGTTGCTCTGGGTCAGTATATGTGCAACCGACGGTGATTTCATCCATGCCCGAAATGGCGACGAGTTCGCCGCAGTCCGCATGGTCGGTGGCGACTTTCTGGTTGACCTCAAAACGGAAAACTTTGGTGACACGCGCAGGCTTGATGGTACCGTCACGCATGACTACGGCGATGTCCTTGTTGATGTCCAGATGACCGTTGGTGATTTTGCCGATTCCAAGACGTCCAAGATAGGGTGAATAGTCGATGGAACTGACAAGGACCTGAAGCGGGCCATTGGGGTCGCCAGAGGGCGGTGGTATGTGCGTGATTATCTTTTCACAAAGCGGCGCGAGGTCCACATGGGGGTCATCTAGGTTGTCAACAGCGTAACCTTCACGCCCTGAACCATAAACGATAGGGAAATCAAGTATTTCGTCGGGTGCGTTCAGTTTGACCAGAAGGTCGAAGACCTCGTCAACCGCCCAACTGGGGCGTGCTGCAGGCTTGTCTATCTTGTTAA
>JAGCTA010000321.1 GCA_017963875.1 Victivallales bacterium
ACCTGTGAAATCAGGAAGCGCCTTGGCCTCCTTGATTGCCTCCTCAAAGATAAGATTCATACCCTGACCAGACCGCTCGACCAAACCACACCGGGCGACAATCTCCGCCAGTCGTCTATTTCTGGCTGCTTGGCGATCCACTATATTGTCGACTGTTATTCCAATGGGTAATCCTCCCGGACTCTCAAACTCGATCCTGTCATTATACTGACGAACGAACACGCTTCCGGGCAGTTGATAGTTTCTGTGGCAGATGGCATTTAGCACGGCTTCACGGACTGACCGCTCATTGAATGCATATACATCATATATGAAGAAGCCCTCCTGATACGGCAATTTTAGGTTTCTGATGTTGATTTCGTCCCAAAGCCTGTCGAAATAGCTAAAGAACCCCTCTCGATATTCCACTCGTCTGCCAGCGGGACCAGCCGCCTCGCTTGCACGATACTCGAATATCGTTTCGGAATTTGCCAGGAACTCCCCTAGCGCCTCGTGCGTTCCGAACAGGATCAATGCCGCGTATGTGATCTCGCCCTTTCTGTTCAAAGCCTCGCAATCGCGGAGCAATTGCTCTTGGGTTGCATTAGCAATCTGCTTGTTGCCGCGCTTCTCCATCCACACGCGCCGGAACGTCTCGATGGCATTGGTATCGAGGTCGGACCAGACCGCGCCCTTGCAGATTTCTGCCGAGAAGTCGCGCCCCGATTCCTCGTATATCTTCTGCCTTATGGCTTCGGGCATCGGAACGAGGCTGTCGCCGTCACGCCACCATGCTACACCGTCAACTTGAACAGGCAAACCTATTGGCCTCGCAGGTATGATAAAGACCAACACCCGCTTTTCGGCACCATCAGTGAAGACCTCAAAATCGACATTGATGCGGAGGCTGTCGATGAGCCCCTTGCGCGTCCGCTCCGGCTGATCGAACGCCTTCGACCCAATGACCTTCCGAGGCCGCTTGTCAGTAATGCCGAACACAATCTTCCCGCCGCCCTCGTTCGAGATGGCGGACGCATACTTCTGTAGCTCGGTGTAGCTGAATCGGTTTTCAGCCGTCTTGAACTCGAAGTTTTCGCCTTCCTTGGCTGTTAGAATCTCTTCAATGGTCATACTATTAGCCTCCTATGCTGCCGGGCGTGAATCATACCATGTCGCAGCCTCGATGGCATCTGCGAACCTAGTCAATTGGCTCGGCACTGTCGATCCTTTTCCAAAACGACTCTCAAGATAATGGCGGAGCTCAATGGCAACCCCAGAATATATAGTAAGGCCTGTAGAGCGTGATGCCCCCGTCCACAATTGCCAAAAATAAGGCAATTGTTCACACAGTGAGTGAACTTTCAAGTTGTTTGATTTTGCGATTCCATTAGCGTTCAGCTTCTCCGCTCGCCCCTGCGCCAGTGCGGCAAGTTTGTGTGGATTTTTTGCCCAACCCACGCGCTGATAGTACTGGCTCTCGATCTGGCGGCGCAAGGCTCGCACGCTCCATGTTCCGCGAATCGCCTCAAATGCATAGAACGTCCGCATCATCTCCACTGGCATTTTCAGCAATTCAATGATGTGAGAGAATGATATCCGGTTGAACAACGCGAAAGGATTACCCCGTACTTCGTCTCCGGAAATCAAAAGAATCTGACTGCTGTCAGAAAGACCATACAGTGTCTGGCCTATTTGCTTCGGCAGGGCGCATCCCCCTCCAAAACGTGACACGAGATAGGCCCGAACGGGTGCCGCAAGTTCAGGGTACACTCGAAAAAACTGCCGATAACTCTTCAAACTCGACAGGCGAAACTTATCATCATTTAGCCTTGCCGCCAGTTTCTCAAACAGTCCCTCGCCATACTTAGCACGGTCTGCGCCATGCTGCTCGTACTCGACGATGTAGTAGCCCGTGAGCCACGCACGTGTCGTCACGCTACGGTTGATGACCACGAGCGCATCCTGCTGCAACGCGTCCGACGTCGCCTGAATACGCCCGACCAGGACTTCAAAGTCATTTTTCTTTTTGCTACGCATGTTTCACCTCCATCATCTCACTCTCATCGTCGGCAATCTGTTTCTTAGGTTCTTCAAGTGTCATACCGCACCTTTACTGGATGTTTTACCACAAGACATGCCATTTCGCACCGCTTGAATTCAATTGATGACGTCTCGCCAATCGTCAGATCATTCTTGAATTTATCTGTATCCATGCGCGTTCCTCTTTTTAGTGCAAGCTGTATTTGCTCCAGCATGTCTCAATCGTATCGTCTCTCTGCGTCATCGCCATAGTCTCTACTCCACCAATAGGGTCAGCCCCTCTATCATCCAACTATACCATTGTCCCTCAAGAGTTTCGGACGTCTTTAAACTTGATACCATTTTCGTTCTTCCAAAACGATGGACCGGCGACAGGGAATCCGCAGACAAACTTTGCTGCTGCCGAAGGAGAATTAAAAACAATGTTGCGTTTCAATTTCCCATCTGGCATGAACAGTCCGGCGTTTTCATGCCGAAACTTGACATCGCCCTTCAACAAAGTCTCCGACTCCTTTTCCGTTCTGATTATGCTTCCGGCAAGCAGCGTATATTGATCGTGTCCGTCCCAAATCAAGTTGGCCTCGCCCTGTTTCGTGCGCCCATGGAAGGACATGCCCGTGATGGTCGTATCCTGACTAACATCCACCTCGCCGCTGAAGCCAAAGACTTTCGCGCACAAGTTGATGCCCTCGTAGATGTCATCAAGGACTGATAGTGCGCTTTCGTCAGGAGAGCCGCCAGGCGGCTCATTGCCATTTCGCACATCAAGTGCAGCATTGTCCTTTGCGCTGACATATATCGCATTTTCCAGATACTTCAAACCCGTCTCATCCACACGGCGCGAATTGGTGGCATCAATAAAGACAAAAGCCGTTGTCCACCAGTCTCGCGTACGTTTCTCAATCCTGTCATGTTCAGACAGGCGATTGTAGATTGGATCTCCGCATTTCCTCGGTGCAGCCTGTCCAACATAAAACGGAATGCGGTTGCCGTTCGGCTTGCCGATCAACATGTAGATTCCCGGATTCTGCAGATCATCGTGTGCACTTCCTTCCAACGCCTTGACGTCTTTGATTCGGTCTCGCGGAATGCGATAGGCGACAATCGCCGCCTTGTCATACGCACATCTGGCAAGCCCCGTCGGATCGCCGCTTGGAAAACTGAACTTGAAATACTTTGGCTTGGCCATATCGGTGCTCCTCGTACCTTATTCTACTAAATCCAAACCCTTATTTTTCCCCAGACGTCAACATCTCGGATACTCCTGGCATCTTAAATGAGTGA
>JAGCTA010000322.1 GCA_017963875.1 Victivallales bacterium
ATGTCTGCTCCATCGGAATCGGCGCAGGGCCGCCTTCAAAGAATGTACGGATTGCACCAAGAAGACACGTGTAAATCGTGCTGTTGTCCACTTCATACTGCTTTGCCACGCCTTTGCCTATCATGCGCCCGCCGTATGAATAATGTCCGCGAATAAGTTCGACGACACCCCTGCGGTCATTCGAATATGTCACACTGGCGACAACGCTGACGCCATTGTCAAACGCCATCACCGACTGCGCACCACAGCCCATGATCCGCTGAAGTGTTTCAACAGTATGGACACCATACCAAATCACGGAACTTCCAGCCGCCGCAGTTCCAAGAGCACCGTATGCGCCGCCGATATCGACGGCGACATCGCCCATGGAATCCAGCGTGTTTTTCAGAGAAAGCGTAAACGGCAGACTGGAACCTGACCATACGCGCGTGCCGTGCTTTTTCATCAGTTCCATGATGGCGCGGCCGTCTTCAAGTGAGCCAGCAAGAGGCTTGTCAAGAAACACAGGCTTGCCCAATGCAGCGACTTTCCTGAAATACTCAAGATGATATGCGGGGTCATTGATTTCCAGCATAATGGCATCGCAATCAGCCACCGCCTCGTCAAAATCCAATGTCACCTTGACTCCCCACTGTTCCAACTGCTTCTGACGTGCGTCCAGCCCTTCCTCTGACTGAAATGGCGTGCTGAATCTCAGGCAGGTAACGACTTTCATGCCGTCCACATGCATTTCAGGAGGGCAATCTGGCGCTTGCATGCGCCGTGGCAATTCCACACTGTGACTCGTATCCAAACCAATGACTGCAATTTTCATGATTTTCTCCTGATTTGTCTGATACTATTTCCCAAAAACTTTATCCTTTGGTTTAACTACATCCAAAATCCATGAAGTGCGTTATAGCATGTCATGGATTTTGGGCGGAGCCGTCTTTCCTAAGTTTCTCCAGATATTCAGCCCACTCGACTGGCAGCAGGTACTTTTTCTTGTTGTTGCATTCCTTGCAGCATGTCACGACATTTCCCTTGCGTGTAAAACCACCTCGAATGATGGGGACGATGTGATCCATGGTCAACTCGTGAGGCGAAAAACGCTTCCCGCAGTAATGACAAACCCCTTTGCCCAACTCGTTCTTCCACCATTGTGACTTGCGCAGTTCGCGGGCCTTCGCCTTCTCAATCCGAACATGCTCGTCATCGGCTGGAATGAAATACCCGCCGAACTCCAAGGAATCGTCTTCACCCATCAGCAACGTCTCCGCACAAACGTCATTTCTGACGCTTCGCCAATGCCTTGTGGTAAATCGGCCCGACAAATTGATTCATCGGAAAACTCTCTTCCAAGCCCGCACGTACAAACGCATTCGCCGTCTTGACTGCTTCAACAACGGGGACGTCCTTCGCGAGTTCCGCAGTGATGCACGCAGAGAAGGAGCAGCCCGCCCCATGCGTCCAGCATTCCTTCAGACGAGGCGCACGCCACCAGATGGCTTCCTTGCCGTCGTACAGCAAATCAACGGCCTTGTCATCAAAAATACGCGCCGCCTTGATGACGACGTTCTTTGCACCGTATGCGTGAATGCGCTTCGCAGCCTCCAACAATTCCGCTTCAGAGGATAATTCGTCCATTCCCGCCAATTGCGCGGCTTCAAATGTATTCGGCGTGACGACTTCGGCTATAGGCAGCAGACTGCGAATCATCGCCTGGGTGTTTTCGGGGAACAGTGGCTGGCTCGTCCCCTTGCAGACCATGACAGGATCAATCACAATGTGCTTGACATCCACATCCTTCAGCAGCCCGCCAACTAGGTCAATGATTTCAGCCGTCGGCAACATGCCCGTCTTCAGCGCATCGCATCCAATGCCTGGCAGAATCGTCTTGAACTGCTGTTGAATGACTTCTGGCGCCACGGGGAAGACTAGATGCTGCCAATTCTCTGGTTTCATCGCGACCATGACGGTCACGACGCTCATGCCATAGACATCCCTTTCCTGAAATGTCTTCAAATCTGCCTGTAATCCTGCGCCGCCACTGCAATCCGAACCTGCAATAGTCAATGCTTTCTTTACTGACATGTCTGTTTTCTCCTAATTTAATAAATTTGTTGGCGCTTTTAATAAATTTGTTGGCGCTGCCAAATCATATAAAGTTATTGGAACTGCCAATGGCAGTAGGCCAATACTTCAGATTGACAAACACAATATAATCCATGAAGAAAATAAATCACTATTTTTGAATAATAATTCAGAGCGATTTTCTACCCTGAATCCGTAAAGTGGCGTCTGACGGTCGAAGAAGTGTCAATCGCCGTTGGCGTGGGCGATGGCGTTCATCGCCGCGTCAATCATAAACGCAGAACGCGTTGTCCCACATTTGGCGGCAAAATCCTTGATGTATTCCAGTTTGTCCTCCGCGCCAGTCATGCTGATGCGGATAATTCGGCTCGATGGATATACGGTAATCGGGATTACATACGCGATTTCCCCGCAGTCGTCCCCTACTTTCGAAATCAACTCCTCATACGTCTGCGACGCTTGCGGATAAGGCATGCCATTGGCGGCATAGTCAGCCAACAAAGTGGAGATCGCGTCCTCAGCCATTGCCTTGACTTCCTCCATTGTGGTGCCTTCGGTAAAGCATCCTGGAATGTCTGGCACAATCACTGGATAATACTGCCCTTCCTTTTTGTTCACGATTGCAAAATACGTCAGTTTCATTGTCTACTCCGTGATGTCAAAATGTTTCAGTATCCTCTTGGCCGTGATCTCGTTGAAACCACCTCCTATGGAATAGCCTTGTTTTTGACAACATGCTGGCAAGGGCGACAACGCCCTAGCCATATACACATCAAATCTTCGCGAGCCAATCGCGGAACCCCTGGCTGGTCGCCTCGATGTTCCTGAGTTTATCCATTTCGACAAAAGTAAGCGCTTGCTTGATGGTTCTGCCCGCAGTGGAATCTGGATAGGCGTTCATGATGGCTGCGGCCTGTTCGCAAAGCGATGCCAGTTGTGGCAGGTCCTGCAACGCCTTGTTGACGGCATGCACGATCGCCATCTTGCCTTCCGCATCCGCAACGAAGGGATAGATTCTCATGCCTTCGATGGCCTTGCGGAACGTAAAGACGCCGCCATCGCTTGTCATAGGGAAGAGTTTCGCCATGACTGGGCAGAAATTGCCAGTAATCTTCGGATCATGGCCATCGGGGAAGATGTGAAGCGGATCGATGGTCGGCAGCAATTCGTCATCATTGCGGAATAGGTCACGGTCAGACTTCTGCCTAAAATCTGGGATCTTGTACGTGACACCGCCATTGCGGCGGCTGCGCGCAGCAAGAATTCCTGTGATGGTGACGTCTGCAGCGGCATAGATGTCCCAAGGTGCTGGTTCACCAGTAAGTATTTGACGTGCAAAATAATACAATTCCCAGAAATCGCCGCCGCCATGCCCTGTCACGGATGCGAGATCACCAAGGTCAGGCCATTCGGACGCGATGTTCAGGAACGCACCATTCCCGCATCCGCCAATGCGAATCTTCAATTCACGAATCTTCTCCGCGGACGCCTTCGTGCCCCAGATGCGCAACGCGGAATGGTAGTCGTTCGTGCAATTGCCCATGAGGTTGCGCATGACGCCGCCGTTGCTCATTTGAACCATGGACGGTGCCAGACGGCCACGCGTCGTGTCCGCAAGATAACCAGGCATTACGACATCCGCCATTGGTGCCCAAACACTGACAGGGCGCAGCCCCGTAATCTGCATCAACGGCCCGAGCGAATGCGTGTTGTACTGATGAACGTCGAAGACGCTCCGCCAGTTATGAACCTGATAACCAGGCTCGATCGGCAGCCCGCCTTCCACATTGTACGCGTATGTCAATGTGCGGCAGTCATGGACATATTCGAACTCACCATACATGAACTCGCCAAAGAAGCCTTCACCCCACAGTTTCTTGAGAAACATGTTGTCCTTGCTGAATGGATAGTTTTCAAGAAGATTATAGACCTTGCCGCTCTTTTCGACTGCCTCGACCAGTTCGACACCCTGCGCAGGGGTGTATAAGGACGTCACTTCGCTCATCACGTGCTTCCCTGCCGCCAACGCCTTCAGCGCGTGCTTCGCATGGTCGGGAAAATACGTCGCGATCAAGACCGCGTCGAAGTCCCTTGAAAGGAACTCGTCCTCATTGTCGGTCACAAATGCATCGGGGACATTCTTCTTGAACGTTTCACGCATGTGCGGATGAATATCGCACCCCGCGACGACATCGATGTTCAGTGCCGCCGCCGAACGGACGAAACTCTGTCCGCGCCCAAGTCCCCAGATTCCAAGTTTAATCCGCTTGTCAGTATTAAAGATGTTAGCCATGTCTTTTCTCTGTGTTTTGATTTTATTGTTCAATATGGCGGTTTCTACGCCAGTAGATAATGTACGTAGTTTTCAGGCAAAGTCAAGAGTTTGCACAAAATCGGCCAGGACAAGGAATTGGCCCCGTCCTGGCCGATGAGTCTTCCATATCCGCAGAAACCGCTGCGGTGCATTTTTAGGCGTGAAATTGCATTGGAAAACTAAAAAATGTCGTCATGTTCATGACAACATCAAAACATAGGCAAATAAATGCCCTTTACTTCTTTTTATCAGGTTCATCAGTGGTCAAGAACGTTGACGACCTGTTAAAAAAATCGTCCTTCTTCTTCATCTTGAAAACCTTGCGAAAGAAATCCTCAAAAATCAGAAAAATGACAAAACCGACAGCAAAAACAACGCAGACAAAGCCTGCAAGCGCCAGAAGAATGGCGATTACATCCATAGAATCCATTTGTGACTGTTCCTTATGGTTAAATGTGAAAATCAAGTTGAATTGACGTAAAAAAGACGTTTCAACGTCGATTTTCTCATAGCCTCAAAGGAATGCAGACGCAGTTCCGCCATGTCATGAACGAAACGTTGGACTTGTGAATCAGCGTTCCCGAAGAAAGCATGGGAAGCATGATTTTATGATTATCAATCGTGACGGCAAACTCTCTGACGCGAGTCTGCTGTGTCAACTCGCCGATGGACGCGTCTCGAATCTGCACAAATTCGCAGGACACGGTTCCCTTGCCAAGTTGAGGCAGGGAATCGTGCTGGGAGACCTGCTTGTCGTCCGCCAGAACAAGGCTGGCAAACAGCAGCAGGAAAATCATGAAATAGGTCTGGAAGCGTTTCATTCGGTGCTTGACGTCATCTAGTTTTCAGCATTGCCACTAGATGATAATATACCATCTTTTAGTAAAAAACAAAAAACCTGATTACTGGGTGATGATTTCATCAAACTGTATTTTCTGCGCAAATCGGAAGATGCCATTTCTCTCGAATTTGCTTGAGTCTGCAAGAAGATATTTCTGTTCGGCAATGCGTAGCACCTTTGAAAGCAACGTCGCATGGTTTTCATGATTTGTCGAAACGCCACTCGAACTGACTCCAAAGGCGGAAATGAACGCTTTGGTAATCGACAGACGCTCAAGTTCTCGCAAGGCGGACTCTCCAAGGAACGCATTCAACTGCACATCGTAATAGCCACCCAGAGAAATCAACACGTACTGCGGCGGATATTTGTGGAAATTCTGTATCACGTTCACAGAATTCGTCACAATCGTCAAACTGGAAAAAGAAGTCGCAAGAAGTTTCTCCGCCAAATACGAAACCGTCGTCGAAGAATCAAGGAAAATGATATCGCCATCCATGATGCGTGTCAATGCAGTCGTGGATATCATTCGCTTTGTCGTACAATTTCGCTCAATCCGCTCCTGATACGGCGATGACGCAAAATGCTCCCTGCTTTCACGATTTCCAACGTGCTCCTCCAATGCGACCCCTCCGCTGACACGGCGGATGATGTCCCGCGAGACTAATGTGGCAATATCACGGTAAATCGTTGCAGGAGATACATTGAAATGCTCCCGAAGTTCGTCTATCGAACAGTATTTCTTCCCCTTCAGATAATCCGCAATCGCGTAAGTCCGTAAACTTCTCATCGCTTGTTTTTACCATGTGTTTGATATATTCTTAAATTTTCTCAAAAATAATTCAGAATTTCTCAAATTCAAGAATTGCCAGAGAGATTTCAAAGGTTAAAGTAATAGCGAACAACACTAACTATAATTAAGGAGCAAGCAGTCGATGTCATCACATGCAATTGAATACGTTGGTCTTGGCTTTTGCAGCAACGACCACCTGTCGGTGCTACCGAAAATTCCGTACGACAGCAAAGTCCAGATGCTTGAGCATCTCGTTCAAGGGGGTGGCCCTGCGGCAACGGCGACTGTCGCGGCCGCCCGTCTGGGAATGTCGGCGGCTTTCATCAGCACGGTCGGAGACGATGACGCTGGCACGCGCATCCTGAAGGACCTTGAAGCGGAGCATGTCTCGACACGCGCGATGATTGTCCGTTCAGGTTTCACCTCGCCCATCGCCTATTGCTGGGTCGAGCAGTCCACAGGAAAGCGCAGTGTCGCCTGGACGCGCGGGAATCTCGCGGAACTCAATCCCGCCACCGAACTCGACTTCGACTTGATCCGCTCGGCGAAAATGCTGCATCTTGACGGACATCAAACGTCTGCGGCACTCGCCGCCGCAGACTTTGCACGCAAGAGCGACGTCCTTGTAAATCTGGATGCGGGCACCATGCGTCCAGGCATGGAGGAACTCGTCCGCAAGGCGGACATACTGATTGCATCGGAGGAATTTGCACGCCGTTTTGGCGAAACCGACGATCTGGTCAAGGCACTAGCCAAACTAAGTGAAACGGGCGCACGCGTCTGCGGCATCACCAGGGGCGACCAGGGGTCGATGCTTCTCGACAAAGGCAATGTCCTCCGCTGCCCTGCATTCCATATCCAGCCAGTGGACACCACTGGCGCAGGCGATGTCTATCATGCGGCATTCGGTGTCCGCTACCTGGAGACGCATGACCTCATGGAATGCATGCGTTTCGCGTCTGCGGTTTCCGCACTGAAATGTCTGAAACTCGGCGGTCGCACGGGCATCCCGACACGCGCGGAGGTGGATAAGTTTTTGAAAACTCACTAAATATTGAAAATTAATAAACAAGGAGCCATCCATGAGTGACACTTTCAAAATCGGCTACATGCCACTGTCCAAGGTCAACTGGACCAATGACACCCTTGAAGCGGCCCGTGCCAACGCACTTGCCTTTTTGAAGACGCTTCCAAACGTGGAAGTCATCGGCGGCGAGAAAATGCTGACGCTTGAAGACGAAGCCGTAAATCAACTTGAGCAGTTCGAGAAGGAGCGTCCTGACCTTCTGATTACGCATTTCATGACCTTCTCGCTGGGCGTCGTCCCTCCGATGTTCGCGCAACGCCTGAAGGTTCCCGTCATCCTGTGGAGCATGAAGGAGCCAGACCCGTGCGGCGGACGCCTGCAAAGCAACTCATTCTGCGCTGCAAACATGAATGCACACCACATGTGGCGTCTGCATATCCCCTATTTCCATGTTCACGCGGAGCCTGGTACCGATGACGCCGCCACCCAACTGCTTCGCTGCATCCGCTGTGCACAGGCGATGAAAATGCTTGGGCGCATGCGCATTGGTCTTATCGGCGGTCGTGTCCCTGGTTTCTATACAAGTTGCTGCTCTGAAATGCTCCTCCGCAGAAAACTCGGCCCAGAAGTCAAAATCATCACGGAACACGAGTTGTTCACGGCAGCCGAAAAACTGACAGACGAGGAACTGGCGGATGCAACCAAGACCATCCTTTCAGACGCGCCATGCCACCCGACCGACGGCCCGCGCGGTAACCAACTGGAGAAATCCGCACGGC
>JAGCTA010000042.1 GCA_017963875.1 Victivallales bacterium
GCCAGCAAAGAAGAGACAGAAGATTGATATTGTTTGTTCTGCTATGGGAAATGTGCTACTGTCGTATAAAGCCCCGAAAAAGGCAAAAAACATAATTACTAATGTATTTGAACCGCAACATCTTCTTGAAATATAGAATCTGTATGAATCAGCAATGAGACCGCCTTTCCCTTGTCAGAAATCTTCTCCAATGTATAGGCGATTCGAGTCAGGCCATGGGGGAGTTCTTTTATCTTGATTTCTCCGATGGCATTTTCCCAGACGGCATTCGAGACTTTCACTTTTTGTCTTGGATTATTTGGCTTAATCAGCAGGCAGCCGTTCAATGGCAGTTTCCCATTGGAAGGCAATTCTATGGTATCAGGCACGACCATGAAGTCATGTCTGACATGGAGATTGAGCGAAAGAGACAGTTGTGGAACCTGTTCATCGGATGTCTGCAAGGTCCATGTTTCGCTAATATGGCGCAAAGGCGAACGGCGGTCAAGGATTGGCTTGACAACCAAAGACCGTCTGTCTGATGACAACTCGTATTGAAAACGTGAATTGTCTTGTCTCAATACATTCATGATGGACGCAGTTTTTGCAGAGCCAGTCAGTTGTACAGTACGAGTGGAATTCACTTCATCATTGAAATCCAGCACTGGCACATCAAGCCCTAGGCGCAGTCGTGACAGCAACAGGAATTCAAACTCCACCTGCACCTGATTTGTCAGAAGCAAGCCATTGGGCAGTTCGGAAGTCTGCACAGGCTCGGCCACAGTGCCTGTCTTCTTCTCCCATTCGAATTCCAGCCAGGCTTTTTGGCGAATCTGCCCGCCTTTGCCATTGGGCGATAGCGTGAACTCGATTTCTGCTTCTCCGCCAGGTGGAATAGTTTCCCGATGGCTTTTCCCTGTCAGACAACCACAGGAATAACGAATATGGCGCAACCGCACGGGACGGTCACCGCCATTGACCAACATCACTGTCCCTGTGCTGTTGCCATACGCATCGCACGGAGGAAGAATCAGCCGCTTGTGATAAGCATCCTCTGCGGCAGTCAGGGACAGGCAAAGCCCGATAACAATGAATGCAAACTTTTTCATTCCGTTAGATAAACCCAATAGCCGACGCCAGGTTCAAGCAACGCCATGCCATGTTCAATGGGCACTGCCGTGAATTTCTTGCCGTTCCACTTCCAGATGGAGGAAACGCCTTTTTCTTCGCAATCCAACAGCAGTTCCTGCGTTCCGCAGATACCCGTCAGATTCCAGCCACTCTGCAATTCTGGCGGCAGTTGCGGCGACGCACTTTTTTCCGTCCAGATTCGGATGGACTTGGTTTCGCCGCTGAACAACCACGCCGCCGTACCCGACTTCATAGATTTCGTTGCACGGACGTATGCGTTCTGCAAGCGTTCATAGACCATCGGCGACATGGACAGAATTTCGCCGCCCGTCTCTTCGTTGATTTCAAACGGAACGGAAATGAGATTCCAGCCTGAGCGAAGTGCATAGCCCATCTGTTCGTCTTTCCCAAGCGTTCGGAAAGAAAAGATGGCACTAGCTGTGATGCCAAGTTTATTGCGGGCGATGACCTGCCAATGATAGGTTGTCCCAGGCGTATCTTCTTCTGCAAACTCCGAGATGTCCCAGTAGCCCATCCTGAGCCCCGTCGCCTCGCCGACTTTGACCTCCTTGCCGTCCACCACCTTCCATAACGTCGCATCGTACTCCGCCGCCCCCGCGACATTCTCCCAGCTGAGGCTGCCAAGTTCCAGCATCGCCGTGCCGTCCGGCAACAACGGCGTGAACTCATCCGCAGGCGGCTTCGCATAGACCGTGTTGAACCACGCGGGATCCGTCGGAATCTCCTCGTTCTTGTCGAAGACAATCACTGCAGACGCGTCGATGCGAGCATTGTGCGGCGCATCATCGCGAACCTTGACACGGTAGGTCACCGAGCCTTCGCCGACATGGCTCTCGTCATTCGGCGGCAGGAACCCGTCATAGACGCTTTCAGGCCACTGGTCCACAGTTCTTGGGTCAACGGAACGCAGATACCAGCGCACCTTCCCCGTCTTCACGTCCGTCGTCACCTCTATCTGAACCTTCTGGTTCGTGTTCTGCCTATCGACAAGGAGCTTGCCCCGCGTCTTCTCCTTCAGCCCCATCTCCGTCAGGTTGCTGAACAGCACGCTCTCTATCTGGAACGTGCTCCAGTCCAGATACGGAGACAACGTGGCGTTGACAAACACCTCCTGCGCCGCCGCTGTCGCACTCGACTTGTTCTCAAAGTTCACCGTGTAGTGCAACTCCTCCCCAGGCGTCACAAACCGCTCAGTCTTCTCATCCCCGAAGCCTTTCGGTCCAACCATCTCGTTCGGGTCGTCGGAATACTCGGATTTAGTTTGTTCTTGCTCTTTCTTGTTTGGTTCTGGTTTATTCGGTGTTTCACTACAACCCAATTTAGCTTTTAATCCTACGGTATGTTTTCTATTCTTCCATATGTTTTGTTTATGTGTTTTCCAATCTGCATTAGCCCAGTCAATTGCCGCTTTGCTATCTTGGGCTAATGAAACCACCTCTGCCGTAACTTCTGCTGGTGCTTTCCAATCTGGCCCCTTACTGGAGACTATGGTTGTAATAGCTACATCTTGTATTGTTGATATTATTACTCCAGTCTCACCTTCTAAATAGTACGTGCTTGCTTTTGAAATAACATTTCCAGATATATTAACTGCTTTGAATTTTGCTGCTAATTCAGGATTCCTTTTATATTTTGCAATTTCTTCACCTACGCTTCCAACTATCGCGGCAGTATCTCCCGCAATTCTAAAACCATAAACAGTACTTGTGAAATCCTCTTTTGCTGATTCCCAAGCAGAGTCTGCAAAATCATCCACTGCACTGACAACTGAACACCAAAAACTAGTTCCCATAGCATCAACATGATTCACTCCATCATGTACACAATACCGATACCAATTAGTATCTTTCCCTTGAAGCCCAATTGGATCCAACTGTGTGAAGCGACCAATGTTGGCATCATGATAGCGGTTGCGCATGAAGGTTAGTCCCGTGGAATCTGCTTCGATGCCATACGTCCCCACGAATCCGAAGCGTGTCGCCTGCCCCGTTGTCGTGCGTATATTGCCGAAGACGTTGTAGGACTGCCGTGCAACCACGCTACCAGAACCGTTCGTCAAAAGGCATGTGCTTCCAAGACCATCACCGTGATAGTAACGGTAGTTGCCAGATGCATCAACATCCGCTATGAGGGTATTTCCAAGCAGGACATAACGGCGGACAAGTTTGTTGGACGCATTGTATTCCGCTGCCAGCGAAGACATTTCACCGAAAGTGTAAAGGTTGTTTCGTATCTGTCCATTGTCTTTGACCTGGATTCGGTTGCCCAGTGCGTCGTATTGGCAACTCCATTCCGTTTTGTCAGGATAAACGACACGGACGAGGCGTGAGTTTGCGTCATAATCGTAGGTTGTCGTGCCGTCGGCATCCGTTTTGGATGTCATATTGCCGTTGTCGTCGTAGGTAAAGGTGACATTGCCAGCCGTCAGGTACTGGTTCAGTTCATTGACGGTGTATGCCTCTCCGTTGGCGGAAACGCGGTTGCCGACGGCATCATATTGGAATGATTCAATCGTGCCGTCTGGATAGTTAACCTCCGTCAACTGCCCCAACAAGTCATACGTATAGGATTCCACTCCTTCGGGGGACTTCACCTGTGTGCGCTGTCCATCGGCATTATAGGTGTATTGGAAGGACTCAAGTTCCTTGCCGTCCTTGCTCTTGTGGGTTATGGATAGCAGGTTGCCATTCATGTCATACGTGTAATGAACACTCGTGCCGTTACCGAAAGTCTTGGAAAGAGGAAGGCCCGTCACGGCATCGTAGGCAAGACTGACAAGCAGCTTGCCGTCCTTGTCAGTCATCTTGGAGATTCTACCAAGCGCATCGTATTCGTAGAGTTGAGCGAAGCCGTCTGAAAAGGTCTGTTTGGTCAGGCGTCCGCAACCATCGTATTCGTAGGTGAAGCCACGTCCATCGGCATATGTGATGGACTTCAGGCGTTCCTGGGCAGTGTAGGTCATCGTGGTATCGCCCAGGAGGCTGTCTTTCACCTTCACGACATTTCCCTTGGCATCATAGAACAGTTCTTTCGTGCGTCCATCGGCATCTGTTGAGCGAACCAACCGTCCATAAGCATCATATTCCATCGAACCTTTTTTGCCGCTGCGGTCGGTCGCCGAGACGACATCGCCTTTGGCGTTGTATTCCAGAGAACCGCCTTTGCCGTCGGCCAATGTGTTGCCTGTCCCCTGGCCCTTGTCGTCGTATGAATATGCGACGGTCTGTCCCCTGGCATCCGTATAACTCTCCAGTGAACCGAAGTCCACCGAGTAGGCGAACTGCGTGGCAGTTCCGTCGGGCGCGACGCTCCGTGTGATGTTGAAGTCCTTGTCGTATTCGTAATGCACAGAACGTCCTGTTGCCGTCTGGATTGAGGTGACAGCGGCCACGTCGTTGTCGTATTTGCAAATCGTCTTGTTTCCAAGAGCATCGACTGTGTAAAGCACCTCGCCTGATGCCCCTACGACAGTCTCCGTTACGGCTCCATCCGCATCAATGATAGCATAACTACCGAATGAACCACGATCGATGGTGACGGTCTGCTGGTTGCCGTTGATGGAGATTGTCGCGACACGCCCCATTTCATCAAATGTGTAGTCCCGCGACGTGCCATCGGGATAGGTAATGGATTTCAGTGCATTCGCCGCATTGTCATAGCTATATTGAGTCGTAAGTCCTGTTATTCCTGTAACAGAAGCAAGGCGATTTCCACTGTATGAATAGGTGACGAGATGGCCGAGGTCATCTTCCGCCTTGGAGAGATAGCTGCCGCTGTATGTGAACTTGACCCACTGCCCGTCCGTATGGGTGATTTTGGTCAGCTTGTCGCCGCTATAGGTGAAATCCAGCCCATTTCCGTTGCAGTCACGTGAGGTAACGATGCGTCCATTCGCCTTGGCGAATCTCACCGTGGCACCATCCTGATAGCGTAGTATGTATTCGCTGGAGTTTGCCTCCAACTCAGTCTTGTCTCCAATCACAGTTGAACTCCATGTCCCAGAAATCTTGCTGAATGTATAGGAACTGCCAGAGGGGGACTTGAATATCAGTGTTTCTCCATCGTCTTCCAAAACAACTCTGGTTCCGTAGGGAACAGTCCACCCCTTTCCAAAACTGCCATTATAGTTTCTAGCCTCCATAGATGTACTGAATTTTCGTGAAACAACGATGCTCATGCCCCGACCTTGACGCACCAAATCCGTCGCGGATGCCAGGGTGGAGACGACGTTGTCGGCAGCAAGAGCCTCGCGCACGTCGAGCTGCCAGAGAGTCCCAAAGTCATTCGTGGGCTGGCCTAGCAAGGCAAGATAGTCCGCATTGGAGCGCATTCGGTCGAAGCAACTGTTCCATGAGTCACCTATTGCTGATTTCATCCTGTTCAGAATGACACCCCACTCCGCGTCGCTTGCCCAGTCGGGACGCATCAGCTTGCCATTCGTCTCCCATGGGAAAGGTGTTGGAACCATTACTTCTTCCTGAGTCCGTGAATCAATTACCTTCTCATATTGCTTGCTGGAAACATATTCATATTTGATGTTCACCACCTTGTTGCTGTTAAGCTGGATGAACTCAAAGGTCTGACGACGCTCCTCCCCTGCCTTCAGGCGGCTCACTGGATAAGTCGCAGACAGTGCCATGAACTCGATGAGCTTGCCCCAGTTATCGTTGTCGGATAGACGAATGTTGACTCCAACATCCCCTTCCATCTTGATGTATGGCGCGTCCATGTCCTCATCGCCGCTGTTGCCATAGACGAATGTCCCGACGACGGTGCGCCCCCTGCGTATAGCGGATGGCAGTTCCAGTTTGCACCACCACTGGGGGCCGTTCGTGGCTTGCGTCAAGGTAAGGGCGTTCAGGGAATCGCTGCCGTTTTCATTTGAGGCGTAAAGCGTCCATTCACTGGTTGCAGCGTCTTTGACATCGAACGTGGCAAAGAACGCACCGTTCTCAGCCGCCGTCAAAGATAATGCGTTGATACGAGTCTTCCCCTGTTTCAGGTACACATCCATGTCTTCGGTGAGTCCGATGCCATACAACGGAATCGTGACCGTGCCCGAATTGGACGCGGTCGTAACGCCATTGTCAAACAGTGCGAATGGTCCTGTCAAGGTGGAGATTTCGACTTGTGCGTCCTCATTGCCTGAATTCTCCAATAGGATGAAAACATCGCTGGCGGCTACAATAGGAGGAATGGTCAGCAAAACCGTTCCATTGCCCAAATCCATGGATTTCCACCCTTTGGAGACACTTTCAGGTAACTGGCCAAACTGACCAGTTATATCTACACCAGATTCACCACGTATTACGAGCATCGCACCTTCCGCAGGTACGTCGGTCAACTGGAAGCCGACAGTCCCGCCGCTGTTCACAATCATCTCTGTGCCCTGTGAAGAACAATTGACTGTTGGAAGCGTAATCTCGCAGTCTCCAGCGGAGACAAGGTAGTTATTGTCGATGTTGCGTCCCTCGAACCAGTCGCGCTCCTCGTTGGCGAAAACTGCAAAGGCCCATCTGCCAGGAGTGACAGGTGGGATAATCGCCTGCTTGAATTCGTAAGCCATGGTGGTTCCCGCTGGCACTCGCTCGTCTGACAAGTACGTACCGACAAGTACCTTTCGATCACCAAGCCGCTCGTCTTTAGAGACCAGGTAGATGTTGTCCCGATGGGAGCCAGATGCTGTGACTGAGCCAATGTTGGCCACTTGCCAACGAACAGTAACATAATCCCCGACAACGGCTTTCGATGGTCCTTTGACAGATGTTAAAACGATGTCTAAATCAGAATCAATATCGCTGCACATCTCGAAAAGGCCAATGTCGGGATAATTGCCTTTGGCATTCGCGACACCTGTTGGTGTGACATGTCCGTCGTTGTAACAGCGAGGGTTGCCGTAGTAGTCATTTTGAGGAAGATTTGCCACAGTCCCGTCACCCGCATCAATGCAAGGCGAATTGGGACGCAACTGAAAGTTCATGCTTGTTTCATCCACAAAGAGAGGATCTCCCCAGATATTGCCGTTTCTTCCAACATCCCATGGTTTGCTCAAAGAATGGCTAGAGAAGAGGCAATTTGCAAACATATACGTATAATGGATATTACGTCCCTGGTCTTCAATCCACCCAACAGTCATGTCCTTGAAGACGCAATTCCTGAAATAGGGATTGCACGTCCAATTTTCCCAAAACATCAGGATATGGCTGTTGTCGTAGAAGACGCAATGGTTGAATGAACTTGTGCCTTTGTATGGAGCAACGGCATTTCCAGTATCCGTAATGATGCAATTGTTCATAATTAGGTTGCCGCCCCAGTTCCACACTCCGTCATACAAGGCGTGGGCCACTGTGCAGGAATTCATTGTCACGCTGGCATCCTTTTCGACCATGATGATGCCACGTTCGTTGGAAGGTGCACCATACGCCAGATGGCAATACTCCAGATTGGCCGTCCCCTTGACATAGATAAACTTCCAGTCGCCTGGAGCGGGTGCGGTCTCGCTTTTGTCCGTGTCACCCCCGAATTCATCATCGTAATAGGATGTGAAAATGATTGGTTTTGCGCGGGTGCCATTGGCTATCAACGTACCGCCCGCCTCCACGGTTATGCTCTTGCCTTTTGCCACCTTGACAATGGCACCTGGCTTAATCTCCCATGTACTACCCTTAGGAACAGTTACATCATCTGAAATAAAGACTATGCTATCGCCCGTATTGAAACTATAGGCTCGATTATCTGTCCCCGTTTTTTCATTCGTGGCATACTTTATTTGGGTATTGTCATCGGTGATAACACTGGCGTAATAATAATTTCCGAGATAGTAATATCCTTGTATATTGAACTTATATTGATTAAATTGCGGAAGTGTCTGCATCCCGTCGCCGTTGGTATCGCCGCCATGCTCGTCATCCGCAATATGCGTCATGATTACGCTGGAAATATCAAGAACAGAACCTGCCTCCAAGGTCATGGAACTGCCGTTTGTAAATTTCACGATTGCCCCTGGTTCAATTGTCAAGGTAGCCTTGTTTTTGACTATCAAATCGCCGACAATCACATGAATTCTATCGCCGTATGGGCCATCATTTGGCCAGGTGATATTTCCGCTGATGGTTTTGTTCTCGTGAATCGTACAGCCTGCGTCCAGGACATTATATGTCTTTGAGAGAATGACCTCGTTCATGCCAGGTCGCGTGAAATGCATCTCTATGTCGTACTGGCCAGGCTTTCCAAAATCATAATGGAAGTTCTCCCAGTCGTCTTCCCCCGAATCCACAATCTCGCCTTCATATCGCATCGTCCAAGTTGAATGCATCTGGGACGGATTCTGTATGAATTCAGCATTCAGCCAGAATTCCGTATCGTTGCTAACGTAAGCAGTATCAGGGAGAAATTTTAGAGACTCATAACCGAGGCCAACCGTATATTCACGGGATATGACATTATAGCAAGGCTCTTCTGTGGATAAGGTTGAGGCTAGCACTTGAAATGTGGTGCGGACGGCGTTTAAGGGTATTTTTGCTCGCCAAGTGGCAGAGGCATACGTGCCTCCCTTGTCCATTGTCGCTTTGATTGGCTCGCATGAGAATGTGTTAGTAGAATATTGTGGTGTCACCTTGACCACGACATTGGCATTCGTCGGGATGTTTTCCGTGCGGAAGACGAGTTCACGACTGCCAGTAGTCGTAAAAATGATGCATTCATTATTGCCGCTCCTGCGATAAGTTGGATCTTGCGGGAGTTCATTGTTGTCCAGTGTTAGCGGTGTAATTTTGGCTTCTGACCACAGGACAACGTTGTTGCTGTTGCCAAGACTGGGCTGGACATTCCACTTGGAGAAATCGTTATTGCATAGTGTAATGTTATTGGAGTCTAGGCGGATGCGCCCATTTCCACCGATTGAACAACCTTGAAAAGTGACATCAGGTATTTGCTCAAAAATCACCCATCCGTCCTGAATGAGACTCTGCACTGTGCCGCCGAAACTGCACACGTCAATATTGCCTGTTCCAGATATGGCTTCCGCCAGAATGCGCACGGCTCCTCCTGAGCCGCACCCACCAAGAAAATAGAAAGCCTCGTTACTACGTTTTCCCCCACCTCGATTTCCCCTTGCACTGATTTTGCCTGAAATCGCAACCGTTCCTTTGGAGGCAATGCAAATTGCGCCGCCACCAGCACCGCCGCCTCCGCCACCATACGCTGTAGTTACCTGATAATTGCCATTGTATCCCGCTCCACCAGATCCTCCAATAAGGGGAATCAGTGTATCATCCCCATACAAGGCTCCTGTTGTATTCATGATGGCACCAGCATTTGCATTGAATGTGTAATTCGCTTTTCCATAGGAAGCATGACTTCCTCCATTGGCATAATAATCATATCCATATATTACCGTCATCGCTCCGCCTGGACCATAGCCGCTGCCACCATATCTATAGTTGTAAATCTCATTCGTCATACTACGTCCTCCTGCGAAACCGCCAGGACCGGGTGTTGCAAAAACGGTGGGATTCACATTCAGTTTCAGCCTGAAATAATCGCGTCCTTGTTCGCCGTCCAGGTTTATTTCGCCGTTGATGGTGACATTCCCTTTGACCAGCCAATAGACTGGAGGATTGGATGGATGATTCACAAACTTCACTGTACATCCCTTGTCAATCTGGATGCTGGAGTATTTGAAGACGACTGCCCACTTTTCGGGGTCATAGACGCCGCAGCCAGCGGTTGTGGGTTTGGCATCCCACTGCTTTGTGGCAGCACGTCCTAAGTCGATGGTATAGATGCCGTTTGTGCAATCTTTCTTTGTGATTTTGAGTGCGCCATCCGAACCATCCGCGCCTGGAATGTTCAATGCTAGGCAACAGGAAGCCGACAGCAGGCATGTCGCTGCCAATGTCAAAAAGTTGTGTCTTTTCATGGATGCTTTTCTTTGGAGAAAGGGGGGTATTGGGTTTATTTTTGATTCTTGCCTTATTGAAACACAAAAAAGAGCGTCTTCTTTTCGTGATTTCTCGAGGTTTAGGACAACCTATATAAAGGCACGAATAGAGACGCTCAGGGCATGAGCGTGCCATCGTGTGCTTAGTTGCGATTTTGAAGGTCCTAATTTCGAGAAATCACAAAGCACTGCTCCAACGGACAAAGCCGTTGGCTATGTCAAAAGAGAGAAAACGCTATTTTGGGTGGTGGTGGCCTTGTTGCTGTTATGATGATGCTTGGGAGATTTGAATGCTCTATCATATTTTTACAATACTGTAATTTTCAATTCCGTGATTGCAAATTCTTTGCTTTTTTATCTTTCCTGTCAAATTCAGCAATCTGGACACGGTCAACGACAGCATGTTTGACATTGTCTTCAATGCACGGCTGCCAGGGGCGGTTTCAGACAAAGAATGTCACATCGTCAAC
>JAGCTA010000323.1 GCA_017963875.1 Victivallales bacterium
CATGAGGACCTGGATACTGTACCCAGCAAACCCCTCTTCACGAAAATACTGAATTCTGTCAACATAAATCTCGACAATATCAAGACGCCTTTCATCAAAACCTGAATGTGTAATGCTTCCCTCACGGCGAAGATAATGATAGACAATCCCGTTTAGAAAAGCAATACTGTTGCATTTTCCATAGAACCTATGGCAAATATTATCCTCAAATACCTTTCCTGGCGGGAAATAGCATCCCTTAACGACATGCACTTTGTAAAGTTTTCCCCAAGAATGCGTATAATTGGAAATAAGATGGTTTGTCAGCATGTAAAATATCTCCTTGCGAGAAACGACATCATCATCCCCCAAATGAACTTGGGGGCATTTCCAATCCATCCTTTGCTTGTCATTCCAGATGTCATAAAGCCCGCAAACCATGTCTGCAGCCTTCTTCTCAAGACAATCCAACATTGAGGCAACTGAATCGTCTGGCAACCAGTCGTCGCTATCAACAAAACAGACATACTTTGTCTCTGGATTCATCGCATCAAGCCCCGTGTTTCTGGCCACAGACAAGCCTTGATTCTCCTGAGTCAAGACCGTCAAGCGCGAATCCCGCCTTGCATATTCGGACAAAAGCACAGACGATCCATCAGTCGAACCATCATCCACGGCAAGGACTTCTATATTACGATACGTCTGTCCAAGGACGCTGTCCAAGCATTTGACTAGATACTTGGCAGTATTGAAAACTGGAATGATAACCGTTACCAGACCAAAGTTATCATGTCGGTTACTTGTTTCCATGTTGTCCATATATCAACATGCCAATTCTATTCCAAACGAGTCATTTTATATTGGGACGGATCAATTTCCGCTCGCACAATTTCATGGTTGAACTCTAGTTCAACAAACCACAGAAACTGCTTGTCCTTCTTCTGCAACCATCCGCTTATACCATCCCATACCCCAGAGTGAATAATGAAATGATCACCTTCCTTTATTTGACAATTGTATTCAAGTTCCTGTGAAAGACCTATCAGCTCAATTTTCCTGACAATTCTTATATCCTCCAGAAAACCCTCTTGATTTGAAACTGGAAGAATTCTATTGATAGAATTGGATATATACAAATCATGCTGACGTTGTTTCTTCATCTTGACAAACACGTATGACGCAAACATTGGACGAAGAACTTTACGCTTGTATTGATAGATCTTATCATTCCTCCTATGATTCTCAATCTTCCACATTGGTTTCATTGGAAGATAGTTTATTATGTGATTCTTGTTGCAGAATTCCTGAAATCTGAATTCATGCAAAGGCAATGTATAGACGGGGTGGACTTCTTCATCACCTTCAGGTGTCAATATCGCCTCATCAAACTCAGGAATCAACAAATCATTCTTCATAATTCTAGACAAATGCTCACGCTTCCCCTCGAAGAAAATGCTTCCTCGGGAGACAAACCATTGAGCCTATACAAGACCTTTTATCCAGACTTTCAACCATTGTCCGTATGTAGAACAAGATTAATCGCCGTAAACAACGACTATAGTCAATTGAACTTAATCATACTTAAAATAACCTGCGATAGATATATTGCAACATAGTCATTCCATTTTAACCATATCTCCCGAACAAAGCACTAAAAAAAGGTCTCCAGAAACCTGAAGACCTTTTTGGATATTGGTAGCGGGAAGAGGATTTGAACCTCTGACCTACAGCTTATGGGGCTGTCGAGCTGACCGGGCTGCTCCATCCCGCAATCATAATATTTCTTTTAACAATATTAATGTATCATACTTTTGGTATATTGCAAGTCAATGGATGTAAAAAAAAGCAAAATTTAACATCCATAAAACCTTCATCCAACTACATCCCAAATACAATATCTTTAATTTTCTCAGAACTTCTTGACTTTGCCAGTCTTGCCAGATTCATACAATCCCATGATCATCTTATGGGTAGTATTGTATATCAATTCACCGTTGATCACTGGCGTTTCACCAGATGCCAATGCCTCATAGAAATCAGAAATCTGCTTATAGTGGCTCGCCCCCCAATAGGACGGACCGCCGCCATAGTCAAATGTATCATTCGGATTCGGCTTTGCGATCATTTCACGCCCGTCGTAGAATGTCACCTTGGCCTCCTCCGCAGTGATTTTGGCCAAACCGTATTCACAACTCAATTCAATCTCGATAGCAGCGTCATGGCTGTAGTAGTTCATGCACCAGAAAGATGCCTTGACACCGTTCTTAAAAGCAATCAACCCATCCGCGCAGTCCTCGACATCGACCAACGCCCCTGACGCATTGTGGATATTCTGATGATCGCGATTGGCTATGCTCACGTTGGCATAGTCAAGATTAGCGCCCTTTTCGCCATAGCCGATGAACCAGCACATCAGGTCGATGGTATGGATTGCCTGGTCGATGATGGCACCGCCACCTTCCATCTCCCACGTCCCCTTCCAGTTGCTGCATGTATAATAATCGGGCTGCCGACACCAGGTGACATTGCATTTTGCAGCCAGTATCTTCCCCAGACGGCCACTGTCCAGACAATTCTTGACAAGTTGGGAACCTGCGTTATACCGATTCTGGAAAATAACACCCAGGGTCTTGCCTGTCTTTTTCGCGGCATCGACCATCGCCTTCGCCTGTTTCATGGAAATCGCCATTGGCTTTTCAGTCAGGACATGGCAGCCAAGTTCCATGGCGCGGACGGCAACTGGCGAATGAAGATAATGCGGCAGACAAATGTGAACGACATCCAGTTTCTCCTTGGTTATCATTTCTTCGAAGTTGGTATAGGTTTTCTTGCAGCCAAACAACTTTGCACGATCCTTCGCACGCGCCTCATCGAGGTCGCAGCATGCCACCAAAGACACATTTTCCTGGTCTTTTGCGGGCATTCCATGGAAAGGAGAAATACGTCCACAGCCAATGATACCGACCTTGAACTTCTTCATTGATTCAATCCTATTGTGTTGAGTTGAAAACTGACAGACAAATGAACTTGGTCGCAACTTGAATCCTTGAGAATTCAAAGTTCGACAACATAAAACTATAATGTATTGTCACACACAAGAAAAATCAATACAAAAACAACGACAAATCAGCAAATCAGATGCTCTTTTATTATCTTCATCCCAATATTAGTCTGACCAAAAGATTCCGCATGACATCAAAAATTGAGACACACCGAATACCGAAATAAGTTGCAACATCTGGAATTTTCACACGTTTTCTACAATTATAAATGACAGTTGTCAATTCTAAAATATCTTCTTTCTACATAAGAATTTAAATGAGTCTTTCTTTTCCATCATGTGTCCGCAAGTTTTTCCAGAAAATCGTGCCATTGGGTGGACGTTCGGATCTTGCAGACATCCAACTTGAGGCTACGCTTGAAATAGCCACGCCCCCCCATGTACCCAAGTATTATTTTGCGTGCGTTCACAAGCCCTGGCTCTTCACCGTACAATTCCATCATATCGGACACATGCCCCGCCATGACATCCAGCACTTCCTTTCTTGAAGGGACGTATTCCCCGCCTGACAAAAGAGAGCGAAAAATCCATGGATTCCCGATAGCCCCACGCGCTACCATCACACGCTCGCATCCAGTCCCTTCCCTCAATGACACCGCATCTTCCAACTTGAATATTCCGCCGTTGGCAACCACTGGAATCCGTACGGCTTCACGAACAGCGGATATCACATCTATTTTCACGGGACCTGAATACACCCGCGCCGCCATGCGACCATGAATTATCAGGCCATCCACTCCTGCTGACTCCAATTGACGGCAAAACTCTACGGTCGCTTCCACGTCATCCTCAGACAAAATACGCATTTTGACTGTAAACGGACGTTTCACCAATTTCCTCAACAGCCTGATACATGCCAATGCGTGTTCAGGCACATCAAGCAGTGCCGCACCCGCATTGCGCTGCATAACTTTGCGGACTGGACACCCCATATTAAAGTTGAATTCATCATATTCCATGGCTTCAAGCATCGGTGCCGCCTTTTCCAGAAAATCAAGACGGCTGCCGAGCAACTGAACACCTAGCCATTCTTCATCGTCCCCACGTTTGAGTATCGCGGGGTTTTCGCGATTTCCATAGACAAGCGCACCTGCATCAATAAGCGCTGTATAGGCGTATCGAAGCCCTTGATTGCGACAGACGCGCCTGAAAGGCAAATCCGTGTAGCCTGCCAACGGTGCCAGAAGAATTTCCTCCTTGCTAAAAATCATGGAAGCGCCTCAACCTACCGTGCGACTTCATCTGGCCTGAATGAACCGTCCAGTTCAGCAATCGCCTTCAACAGGCTGCGGTATCTGCCCAAATCAAACGGAGGATGACCAGTGAGTGCATGATTGACGCCGACCGTCCCATCCGACAACCGCCAACTGATTAGATACAACTTTTGAGCAGTGGTACAGACATGAACGGAAACCAACTCGACAACAGCACCTGGTGCCAGTTCAAAATCGCCTTCTGCAAATGAATCGCCGTTTTCTGCGTCCCAGACACGGTATGTGCCTCGGACTGTCTCACGGGAGTCATTGGCAGCCACGACGCTCTGATGCCAATTGACGGCTTCAGGCATGACCAGAAGCACGGAATGATGCAGGCGCGCCAGATAATGGAATGCCAGTTTCTTGCCATAGTAATAATCAATGACAGCATCGCTGAACTGCGGCCAGCAGTCAATCAGATTCCACCACAGCAAACCAGTCATCTTCTTCCTTGAACGCGCCAGTTCGACAAAATACTTCTTCGCCTCCGCCTGGCAAATCTGACTTGCAAACGCAAACTCCTCCAGAGTCACGGGAATTTCTCCGAACATCTCACGTATCTGATTGGCCATCAATCGAGTGCGATAATTCAGGAAACTGTTTGCTGACATAAATGGATTGGAAGCATGATAATCCCATTCATCGTTATCCGTCCAAGGCCACTGGCGCTCAGGCGAAATGAACCGACGAATCGACGATACATTCGGACAACCGTGATAACCGATTTCGCTGACAAACGATGCTTTCGCATTGCGGTAGAAGTCGCTCTTGAAATAGTCACGTGGACCCCACAAATGCATTTCAGGCGAAAACTCCATGTCATTGGCAACGCCTTCTGTTCGGGCCTGAGCAGCCGCTTCTGGCGTGTGGCACGGCGAACTAGGCAGATAAGGACGAGTCGGATCATGCAGACGGCATGCTTCCTTCAGAATCCCCCGCGTCAGAAGATTCGCCTCAGGGTCCTGTTTGACTCCCCATGAATAGCAGCAATCGCATTCATTGTCACCAACCCAGACAGCGATACACGGATGCTGCCTCAGCCGTCTGATAACCGATTCGGCCTCGATACGAAGAGCATTCTGAAAATCAGCATCGCCTGGATAGACGGCACACGCCATCATAAAATCATGCCAGAGAAGAATTCCCTCCTCATCGCATCGGTCATAGAAAGCATCGGATTCGTAAATGCCGCCTCCCCAGATGCGAATCATATTGCAATCGAGTTCACAAGCAAGGTCCAGTTCCTTTTGCAGCCTTTCCACGTCATGGGAGTGAAGTGAATCCGCAGGCACATGGTTGAAACCGAAGCAACGAATTGGCGTGCCATTGACGATGAACTGGACATCTGGCTCGGGGGACGTTGTCCACGTTGGATTGAACTTCAGTTTCAAATCGCGGATGCCAATACGGAAGACATGCTCTGCCATGATCTCTCCCGTTGAAGGCCGTACCAGACGTGCAGTCACCACATAAAGGTTCTGCTCACCATAGTGACGTGGCCACCAGAGTTTCGGTTCCTTCACCAGAAAGGTAATCAGGCCCATTGCCGACCACACGTCCTGCTCCTCATGCCAGTGTGAATCGCCGCAGACGCCATCGATTTCCATTCGGAGGTCTTTGAAGGAAAACTCAGGAATCGAAATCTTGTACATGTATTGAAGCCATGCCGAACCATCAGATTCAAAGCCTTGCAATTGAACGACATCCTCATCAATGCGCCATTCGGGCACTTCGCGAAGCGTGACAGGACGGAAAATTCCGCCAAGAGCCATCCTCGGCGTGATGTCCCACCCCCAGACATGTGCAGGCTTGCGAATGCGCAACGTCTCATAGTTGAATGTATTGCAACAGAAAGTGTTCGCAAGCATTGGATATGAGCGCAGCGCATTGTTCGCGCTTGCCAGATGGACGGCAAGGACGTTCTCCCCACGTTTCATTGCGTCCAATGTACTGAACCGATGGGTAATCAGCGCATTGTCTGAATGACCGATGCATTTGCCATTGAGCCAAATGGTCGCCATGCAGTCAAGCCCCTCGAACACCAGTTCGAAATTGCGAGGCACATCATCATAGTCGAAACGACGCACCAGACACCACTCGTAGAATTCATAAGGGCGAAGCGCCATCGCGTTCTTTTGAATATATGGGTCGGGGACAATGCCAGCAACCGCCAGAGCCTCCTCAATGTTCCCAGGAACCATGATGGAAATATTCACATCACCGTCAGTAAATACCCTCGGAGAAAGACCGCTCTCCATTCGTCCCGTCATCTGCCACTCGCCATTTAAATCAAACTGAAAGACTTTTGCCATCATCTGCCCCTTTTGCATCATTGATATCAAACATTAAAAAAGCCGTTCCCAACGGGAAATCGGGAACGGCATTATCGCATTTATGCGTTACCAGAAACGTTTGTCAGCCTCTGCGGCTTCTCAAACGGCCTTTCTCCATGAAGCCCTCATAGTTGCGGGCGACAAGATAGTTTTCAACCTGCTGAAGCGTCTCCAACGTCACGCCAACAATAATCAGCAGACTCGTGCCGCCAAAGAATTGCGCGATATTCGGCTGGATATTCAGCGAACGGCTTAGCAACATGGGAAGCACAGCAAGAGCCGCCAGGAAAATGGCGCCAGCAAGCGTGATGCGATCCATGGTCTTGCCAAGGAAATCGGAAGTCGCCTGACCTGGACGGATTCCAGGGATGTAACCGCCGTTCTTCTGCAAGTCGTCAGCAATCTTAATCGGATTGAACTGATTGGCGACCCAGAAGAAGGAGAAGATAAGAATCATCGCGCCATACGTCAGAAGATAGCCTGTGCTCCCGTACTGAAGATGCATTTCAAGCCAGACGACCCAGCCCCAATCTTGCGGGAGATACCGCATCAGCATCAGAGGGAAGGAAATGATGGCACCAGCGAAAATGATGGGCATCACACCGCTGTAGTTTACACGCAACGGCAGAAAACTCGTCTGGGCTGTGGCCGTGCCGCCAATGCCCTGCATGCGCTTCGCCGCATAGCGAATCGGAACGCGGTACGCGCCAAGCGTCAACGCAACCGTTGCAGCAGTCACGACAAAGAACATTACAATAAGTATCAGAATATGAATCAGATTCAAATCGCTGTCCGATGAAGCCGCACCCATTGAGAACTGCTTCCACAATGTCTGGAGAGCACCAGGAAGACGTGCGACGATATTGACCGTGATGATGAGAGACGCGCCATTGCCGATGCCGTGCTCCGTTATCATCTCGCCCATCCACATGACCAGCATGGCACCAGCAGTCAAAGTGATGACCGTCATGACAGTAAAGCCAAAGCCTGGATTCAGTACAACCGCCTCGCCCTTCAAGCCGATTGACGACGGATTCGACATGACCGACGCATACATCACGCCCTGAACAATACAGATGGCCAGCGTGAGATACCGCATGTACTGGTTGTATTTCTTCTGACCGCTCTCGCCTTCACGCATGAGACGCTCAAGTTGCGGAATCACAGGCGTCATCAGTTGCAGAATGATCGACGCGGAAATATACGGCATGATGCCAAGGGCACCAACCGCAAACTGCTCAATGGCACCGCCACTGAATAGATTCAGCATGTCTAGCATGCCACCTTCGCCTTGACCACCGCTGAACAAATCCTTCAGCCCCGCTGGATTCACACCAGGACAAGGTATCAGGCTCACCAGACGACACAAGGCAATTATCCCGCATGTGAAAAGAATACGCTTCTTCAATTCGGGAATCTTAAAACAATTCTTATAGCCCGAAAGCAGCATTGGTGGTTTCCTCTTAGTACACGGATAAAGGCGTCCCCAGTCATTTGACAAGACCAGGCACGCCATTATGCCAGTTAATAAAGCAACTGCACTCTTCCGCAACCACCTTCAGCCTACGACCCCATGTTCAAAAGGCGTCTGTTGCCTTCACGATGGCTTGCGGACCAATGCACAATCAGTTTTTGCCCTCAACTGCTGCAGCGGCGTCCTGACATGTGCCACCAGCGGCCTCGATCTTCTGGCGGGCGGCAGCAGAAAACTTGTCGGCTACAACGGTGAGTTTCTTTGTCAAATCACCTGTCGCAAGAATCTTCAAAGGAGCAGTGCTCTTGCTTGCAAGACCACGCTTCTGAAGTTCCGTGACGTCAATCTTGTCACCATCCTGGAAATTGTCGTTCAGAACCTGAACATTGACAACCTCAAAGAAAATGTGATTCGGATTCTTGAAACCGCGCTTCGGCAAACGGCGGATCAGAGGAATCTGACCACCTTCGAAGAACGGACGGCTCGTGTGACCAGTACGGGCTCCCGCACCTTTCTCACCACGCCCCGCAGTACGTCCGTTGCCGGAACCGTCACCACGGCCAACACGCTTACGCGCCTTGCGCGGGACACTATTCTTCAATTCATGAAGTTTCATAATCGCCTATCCTTAGTTCAATCTGTCTCTTACAACGAATGGCGGTCGCGCTTTGCCAATACTTCAGCACGCGTGCGCAACTTGCCCAGTGCCGCAAATGTCGCCTTCACAACATTCACTGCGTTCTTTGAGCCAAGCGATTTGGCAAGCACGTCCTTGATACCCGCAAGTTCCAGCACATGGCGCATGCCGCCACCCGCAATCACACCAGTACCAATCGACGCTGGACGCACAATGACGTTGGCGCCGCGGAAATGCGCGGCAACATAATGCGTCACTGTCGAACCGAACATCGGAATGTTCTGGAGGTTCTTACGAGCCTGTTCGCCACCCTTGCGAATGGCATCGGAAACTTCGTTTGCCTTGCCAAAGCCCATACCTACTTTTCCCTTCATGTCGCCAACAACAACGAGGGCGCTGAAGGAAAAGTTCTTGCCGCCTTTCACGACTTTGCTGCTGCGGTTGATGTGCACCACGCGCTCTTCAAACTCGGTCTCGCCATTGGAAATGACCGTGCCCTGAAGTTCACGAGTGTTTACCTGTTCCTCGCCAACAGTCTTCTCTTTATCTTGGTCTGCCACGGAATGTTCTCCCAATCTCGTGGCCTGGCTGCAGGTTATTCCAAACCGCACCGCGCGGCTAGGACTATCACCTGATCACCAGGCTGACTATTAAAATTCCAAACCAGCCTTTCTGGCCGAATCCGCCAATGCCTTGATGCAACCATGATACGGGAATCCGCCACGGTCAAACACCACTTTCTTAATGCCTTTCTCAAGCGCACGCTCGGCAACCAGTTTCCCAATCGCCTCCGCACTCTTCATGTTCGCCGACAACTTCTGCTCGCGGCTCGCCGCCTCAGTCGTCGTCGCCGAAACCAGCGTCATGCCCTTGTCGTCATCAATAATCTGCGCATACAGATGCAATCCCGTACGGCAAACGCTCAGACGCGGAGCCTCAGCCGTACCGGCAAGCGTCACACGCAAACGCCTGTGGCGACGATCACGCTGTTCCTTCTTTGTCATCTTACTCATCGGAACCCTTGCTCCAAATTGTTGCGGCCCTAATTATCAGGCCAATCTAATCAACTTACGTTCAAACAACGCAGGCGCGGTCATGCCGCCAATTCCTCAACTGCCGACCTTCTTGCCTTCCTTCAACGTCAGATGCTCACCGACAAACCTCACGCCCTTGCCATGATATGCATCAGGCTTGCGGATCTTGCGCAGATTCGCGGCAACCTGGCCGACGGCCTGCTTGTCAATGCTCTCCAACGTGATGTGCGTCTGGTCAGGCATCGTGACCTTGACGTTCTCTGGAACCTTGAACTCGACAGGAATCGAGAACCCAAGGTTCAACGTCAGATCCTGGCCCTTGACCTGCGCACGAAAACCAACGCCAACGAGTTCCAGTTCAATCTTGAACCCCGTCGAGACACCAATCACCATCGAATTCACAAGACTGCGAATCAAACCATGATTCATGTTCGACTGACGGTCCGTCATATCCGCGCACTTCACGTGAAGTTGCCCGCCATCCTGCTCAAGGGTAATCCCTTTCGGCAAAACCTGCGTAAGCGTGCCTTTCGGCCCCGTGACTTCCACGGACGCATCCTTAATCTCAATCTTGACAGTGGATGGTACCACTATCGGTTTGTTGCCCATGCGTGACATGTCTGATGTTCCTTCAATTGTTATCTCCGACTACCAGACGTAGCAGAGCAGTTCACCACCTACATTCTGTTTGCGGGCCGCACGATCCGTCATCAAGCCTGATGACGTGGACAGTACCGCAATGCCCAATCCGCCAAGAACGCGTGGAATCTCACCGCTGCCGACATATACGCGGCAGGACGGCTTGCTGACGCGCCTCAGACCTTCAATTGCAGGACTCTTCATCTTGCCCTTGTATTTAAGG
>JAGCTA010000324.1 GCA_017963875.1 Victivallales bacterium
AAGTATTTTCAAATGAATAGGCACATTATTTTCCCAGTTGAAAAAACGTCGAATGAGTTGATTTATTGTGGATTTTGACTAATTTAAGTCAGACGATACGAAACAAAACACCACTTGGGGCAAGAAATGGACACATCATATTTTGACCAGTTCGGTTTATCACAGGAAGCCGTTGAGCAAATCGCACAAACATGGGAAATTTCCCAGAGGAGTTTCCCAAAAGATGGGGTGTATTTCCTTCAGGAAGAATATCTTGCGGATATCATTGCCCAGACGGGGTTGCGTGCGGCCGCAGTTCCGACCTTTATGGACAATGCCGCCAAAATCCGCAATTCCGAGGCATTGTCGCGCCTGGCCTGGCATTGCCATTGGATGCTTCACATTGCAAGCAATGACCTGAAGAAAAAAGGTGCGCCATATGCATTTGAGCCTCAGGGGCTTGCATTCTTTCCTGCGTTTCCTGTCATTGCCAACATGCCTGCGTTGCGAGCATTCTACCAAAGCCGTGGTATTCCGTTGAGCATTCTTCATGACAGTGCAACAGTGTTGGACATTTGGGCTCAGGATTATTACGAAAAGCATAATGCATGGGGTGTCAAGTGCACGTGGATAAACCAGGCTTTCTCGCACAATCTCTTCCGTCTGCGCCGTCTTGAATTCCAGTTTGGAATCTACGACTCGCCATTCCATGTCTTCGTAAGTTCTAAGACAGGAGAAACATGCGCTTTTTCTCCCGCAGACAAGGCGGTTGCGGCAGACGGATTCTTCTGCCAGCCAGACCAACCTGTCGCCTTTATGACGACATTTGAGGACTCGGGAAGCACAGTCACGGGATATCCAGCGTTGGCGAATGGCCGTCTGGCAAATCATGTGATTACTCTGGACTGCAAGGAATGGGTCCCGCTCTTTCTGCCAGGGGATGCCATGGCCCATGTCCATATCCCTGCCATTGAGCCTCTTTCATACGAGGAGTGCAAGGCGGGACTGGAACAGGCACGCGAATTCTTCCCGAAGTATTTCCCTGAATTTGACTTCAAGGGATTCATGTCAACTTCATGGTTGTTCGACCCCACGCTTCAGAATTTCCTTCCGCCGACTTCAAACATTGTGCGCTTCCAGTCGCTTTTCCATCTTCATCCCAGAATCAATGCCAATGACTGGCAGATTCGCGAACGCGTGTTCGGGAATCCCGACCTGCCGTTGGATAAGGTTCCGCAGAAAACGTCTCTTCAGCGGATTGTGAAGGAGAAGATTCTTGCGGGACATCGTTTCCGTGGCGAATCGTGCTATGCAACCAGAAACTGAGCAAACAACACAATCAGACGAATGCAGAAAGAGGGAGTAAAAATCGAATTCGATGGCGGAACGATTGTCGTTCATGCGGACGAGACATCGACGTTGCCGCTGCCGAAGGCCTTTGTGTTTGACCGAAGAGTCAATGCCTGGCGAGGCGAGGCGTTCGATTATGCGGAACTCATTATGGCATTGCATTCAAATCACTTGCCATATCAGGACAATGCACGAAACTATTCCGTGCTGACGCTAAGACGGCAGGGCGGGTTTCAGCCGAGGGATTACCAGTTGCTTGCCCTGCAGGCTTGGATTAAAGCCGACAGACGTGGAGTTGTCGTGCTTCCGACTGGCACGGGAAAATCTCTTGTCGCACAGATCGCCATGGAAAACTGCCAGCGTTCGACGCTTGTTGTCGTGCCGACGTTGGATTTGGTCGAGCAGTGGGTCAACCAGTTGACGAAAGCCTTTGGTGTCCATGTGGGGATGTTAGGTGGAGGAAGCAAGGATATTGCGGACATTACTGTCAGCACATACGATTCCGCCGTGCTGATGATGGAATACATCGGCAATCGCTTTGGGCTGCTGATCGCAGATGAATGCCACCATCTTCCTGGCCCGACCTATCGGCTACTTTCACGTTTCTGTCTGGCCCCATTTAGGCTTGGGTTGACGGCGACACCAGAACGTGCTGATGGCGGCGAGGACTACTATGACGATTTGATTGGCCAGATTTGCTTCAGGAAGAATATCGATGAACTCGAGGGGAGGGCGTTGGCACCCTACAGGACGGAACGGATTGCCGTAGAATTGTATGAAGATGAATTCAATCTCTACCAGTTTCACCGTCAGAGATATGTGGATTTTATCCATGCCAATCGCATCAATCTTTCGTCGCGCGATGGCTGGGGGGCGTTTCTCCGGGCGACAGTGCAACGGCATGGCGGGCGCGAGGCATTCGAGTCCTATCTTGAGCAACGGCGCCTTGCGAGGACTTGTCGGGCTAAGTTCGAGGTCATCTGGCAGTTGATTCAAAGACATCTGGATGAACGGATTCTGCTGTTCACTGCTGATAATCCGACAGCATACGAAATCGGCCAACGTTTCTGTTTGCCTGTACTGACACATTACACGAAACTGGCGGAACGGCGTGAATTGCTGGACGCATTTCGGAGTGGCCGTCTGCCATATCTGGTGACGAGCAAGGTTCTGAACGAGGGCGTTGATGTCCCCGAAGCGAGTGTCGGCATCGTTGTATCGGGTTCTGGGAGCATCCGTGAGCATGTCCAGCGGCTGGGACGCATTCTGCGCAAGGCAGACGGCAAGCAGGCCGTGCTGTATGAATTGGTGAGTATGGGGACGAGCGAGTTGAATACGAGCGAGAGGAGGCGCCAGCATCGTGCTTACGAAAGACCTGATTCAATGTAGGTTCCGTGGCGGAATGGTTTATCCTCAGTTCCTGCCGACAGACCATCCCGAATGGCTGAATTTGTCCGCGCAGTTTCTGGCGGCTTACGATGTCTCACGACGACCGAC
>JAGCTA010000325.1 GCA_017963875.1 Victivallales bacterium
CGAATGGCGTCAGGCAGGATGGGTTGTCAGCCTCATTTACCTTTATATTTCTAGCCCAAAACTCTCCGAAGACAGAGTCTTGGAACGTGTCATGCAAGGAGGACACAACATTGCCAAGGAAGACATCTACAGACGATATCCGCGAAGCATCGAAAACCTTTTTGAGTATGCAAAAATCTGTGATTATGTTCTTTGCCTTGACAATTCCCGTTACGGTACTACAGTAATATTTGAACAATCGATTGGAAAGCCTCCTGCAATCAAGGCAAAGGGGCTTTATGACGAAATAACCAGGGAATTCACATAATATGTCGAAAGAAGCCAAGTTGGTCGTCACCATCCTCCAGAAAGCCATTGGCGAGGAAATGCTGCGCAAGGCAAAACTCGGATACAAGGCGGTCATTGCGGATGAGGGCGGTCGAGTAAAAATCCTGTCCGCAAGGACAGTTGTCAGAAAAATGCGTGCGCAAGGTCTTCTTGCCATGGATTGACACCCTGCCATATCACCATGAAAGTTAGCGCGACTCATGACGATTGGAGCGAAATCATCTGCTGCGGGCTTGAAAATCAGCAAATTGATTTCAAATCACACCAAAATTGGGATACCATCGGTCGCGTTGGCCGTGCAAAATTCGCACGGCACGCCATGGCGCTTGCCAATACTCGCGGAGGCTATGTCGTCATAGGCGTCAGTGAAGACGAAAACGGCAATCCCACCGACTACATCGGCATGACCGAAGAAGAGGCAAGTTCATTCGATCCGAGCAATGTCGGACAGACTATCAACACGTTTGCCGATCCGCCTGTTTCAATAGATATCGTGCGCCCCGTACTTGACGGCAAGCGCTATGTCGTCCTTGTCGTCTATCCATTCAAGGACATCCCGCATGTATGCAGCGAGAACTGCGAACATGAACTTCAGCGCGGCGCATTCTACATCCGCACGCCTGACGCCCGAAGCAAGGTCGCCGTCAAGTCCTCTGAACTCCATCTGCTAATTCAACGTGCTCTTCGCAATCAACGCCAGATGCTCGGGCGAATGCTTCGAGGAATCCTTTATGAAGACCGTCTTACGGACACTGGCGACAATGAACTGCTGCCGCCTTTGCTGGAACGTAGCCGACGACAGGCATCTGAAAAACTCGGCCGCTCCAAACTGAGGTCACTGCCGCATTTCGAAACTATTTGCCATCCTGGCGTTTTCTTCTCCGAACTCCGCCTTTCAGACTTGCGCCGTGTCATCGACTCGCTTGAACGCCCAGCCATCAACGACCTTCCGTGGGGACTTCCTTTGGCACAAACTGAAATCTATGCGACAAATGAATCCCTCTGCGGAATCCAGACAGTGAATGGCACCGCCATTGTTTTTTGGGAACTATACTGCAACGGACTGTTCTACCAGGTCGCCCTCCTGCCTGGCAATACTTCACAGACACGCGTCATACAGGCTCCAGATTTAGCCCAGGCCACCGTGTTCACGCTCGCCATGCTTGGTCAACTCTACTCACAACTCAACCACCCAGACGCCCTGCTGGACATTACCTTGCGCATTCCAAACTCGGAAAATGCCCAACTGGAAAACATCCCCTCGCTTGACAGCAATGTCCCGCATATCTGCCGCATCATGGATATCGAAGTGAAACGCCAGCGTTCCGCCGCCGACCTGGAAGGCGGTGCCGCCACAGAAACCGCCACGCATTTTTTTGCCGAACTCTGCGAAAGATTCAATGCGACGCTCGATAAAGCGGACATCACGGAATTACGTATCAAATTGAACAATATCCTCTGATTTGTCGCTCCTCTACAGAAAGAATACAAAACAACACAGCCTCGGAGTTCTAATTATGAGACGATTCTTCGGCCTGCTTTTTACCATCCTGACATTTGCCCTCCACGGGAAAGCATTGGTTCTCAATCCAAATCAAACCGTCATCGTCATTCCACCCAAAGCGGATTCCGTGGTTAAGTTCGCCGCACAGGAACTACAGCGGCTCATAGGACTCAAAGTCGGAATCAAGCCAGAAATCAGTGAAAACGCTCCCGATGGCACCTATCCTTTCATCATGGGAACGCCACAAAATACGTCTCTGCTCCCTGAAGAGGCGCGCTGGGAAGTCACCGACGAAGCGACGCGCATCTACGGCGACTCGACGTCCTTGGGGCCTGAAATCAATCTTCTCCAAATCCTTTCACATCGAGTCAAGAGCGGTGATCTCACTGCCGTCTATGATTTTGCTGAAAAGCAACTGGGCTTCCTATTTTTGGCTCCAGGCCCGCTTGGAACAGTCTTTGAACCTGCCAGCCAACTGACGCTCACCACGGGATCATCATCATGGAATCCAGGTCCGCTCGTCCACCGCGAAATCCGTCCCGACTATTCTTTGAACTTAAACAGTAAAAAACGCTCCGCCAACGATGACACTCCCGATAAATTCAAACTGACAACCGAACAGAATCTGAATAAGTATCTGGAAACGCATCTCTGGCTGAAACAGCAGCGCATCGGGAAAAGCGATTCCATGACATACGGCCATGCGTTCACGAGATGGTGGGAGCGCTACGGAAAAACGCACCCTGAATACTTCGCACTCGTCAACGGCAAACGCGAGCCTGTCCATCCCAACAAGCCAGACAGAATCAAGATGTGTGTCTCCAACGAGGCATTTCAACAGCAGATCGTTGACAACTGGGCAGCCAGTTCACCTCGTCCCAAATTCATCAATGTCTGCGAAAACGACTCCGCAGACTACTGCGAATGCCCCAAATGCCGCGCACTCGACATGCCCCCGCGACCTGGCAAAAAATGGGATGACGATCTCTCCGACCGTTATATCCATTTCGCCAACGCCGTCCTAACAAAAGCCCGTAAAATTGACCCAGAGGTCTCTGTTTGCTTCTATGCATACTCATGCTATCGCTATCCAACGCGCCGCGAACGCGTCCTTCCAGGAGTCATTCTTGGCTTTGTCCCGTCCATGATGAGCATAGAGGATACGGACAGGCAATACAAGGAATGGCGCAAAATGGGTGCGCAACTGATGTTCCAACGCCCAAATGACCAACATGTCAACACAGGGCTTCCCATGGGATTCGAGAAAGCGCTGTTCGACCATTTCCAGGTCGGAATCAAAAACGGCATCATCGGCCTCGATTATGACTCGCTTCATGGCTTCTGGGATGCTACAGGCGTGGCAGACTATATTCTCGCACGCGCTGCCATCGATCCGACACGCTCTTTCGACTATTGGATGGATGAATATTGCTCCATCTACGGTGCCGCCGCACCAGACGTCAAGGAATACTATGCGTATTTCAGGGAAAATGTCTGGGAAAAACGCCTCTTGCCAAACAAACTTGAAATTCTGGAAAAAGGCCGCTATGGCAACTTCCGCAGAGGCCTGATGTGGAATCTCGCGCAATATTACAGGAAAGACGATTTTGATGCAACGGATGAAATCATCGCACGTGGGCTCACCAGGCAACTCACCGAACGGCAACGCATGAGGATGGAACGCCTGAAACTCGCAAACATGCACGCACGACTCACGTTTAATGCAATCGCCGCAAAAGGCGACCAGAAGACAGCAGCAGCCGTCAAACTGTTCAAATTCCGTGTCACCAATAAAGACACGCTAAACATGAACTGGTCTCGACTGTTCTTTCTCGAACGGTCATTCGGCGACATAGCAGGCATCGGCATTGCACAGCATATCGGCGACTACCAGATGGCACGCACTCAGCCTCTACGCTGGTTTTTCATGCCCGATGTCGATCAAGTCGGCGACAAGGAACAATGGCAGAATTACAACATGAACCAAATAAAGACCACCTGGTATATGGCTTTGATTGACCGCTCATGGGAAAACCAACCTCAAGTAGGTACTCCAGAAGGTCTTTTCAACCTGCTGAAAAACTATGACGGCATCGGTTACTACGCGCTCGATATCGCCATCCCACCCGAATGGATGGGAAAGGAAATCGCATTGGTAATCGGTGCAGCCGACGAATCAGCGTGGATCTTCGTAAACGGCATCAACTGCGGAGACCATATCTATAAAAATGACAAAGACTGGCAGACGCCGTTCACTATTCCAATCACCAATGCCGTCAACTGGGACCAGCCAAAACAGACCGTCGTCGTCAAAGTCGAGGACCGTGCGGGGCAAGGGGGCCTCTGGAGACCAGTCATACTCGTTGCTAAATAAGGAGATATCAGAATGATGGTTAAATTGCTTCTTTTCTTCTGCATCGTGGCAAGCATTCTCAGCGCACAGCAGAACCTCCTCCACAACCCGACTGGCGACAACAACTTCAAGGAGTTCTTCAAAGTCAAGGGTTCCAATATCAAGTCAGTAGACGGTATCATCTCATGCAGAGGGAATTCTGATGCTTCCATAAATGCATACCAGAAAATCCAACAGCACATCACCCCTGCGGACAAGAAGTCACAGAACAAGACGTTCATTCTTTCATTCAAGGCTCGTTCACCTAAACTCGTCGGCAAATGCCAGGTCGCTGTCCGTGAAGCATGGGACAAAGACAAGTCAACCTACCATGGCTTCCAGTTCAGGAGATTCGATATCACCCCCGAATGGCGCGATTATTCCAAGGAATTCACAACACATGACACGACGACCGACCTCTCTTTCTACCTCGTCGCAAGTTATATGTCTGAAGACTCCCTCTTTGAAGTCAAAGATATCATCATCACTCAAAAGTAGCGCACATGAAAATCACGTTTCTCGGAACAAGCCATGGCGGCCCCTTGCCTGGCCACTATTGCACGGCCATCCTGCTGGAATCTGGCAAATACAAGTATCTCGTCGATGCAGCCGAACCCGCTGCGTCAACCTTGGTCAACATGGGCTACAAGGCTTCACAACTCACTGGCGTCTTCATAACGCATGCACACAGCGACCATACCAGCGGGTTGTCCTTCGTATGCGAACAGGCTCAAAAATACCGTTTTCAGTTCCCCGACATCGCCCTGAAGGTTCTGCTGCCCGAAGAGCAGATGATTCCTGCGCTGACGGGCTGGATCCACGCAAATCACGGCGGATTCACAGACAAGGAATTTTCCCTCCACAGTTATCAGAAGGGCATCATCTACGACGATGGCAATCTCCGCGTCAAAGCGATTCCGACAGATCATCTCATCGACACGCCAAACGGCCAGAGTTATGCCTTCAAAATCACTGAAATTCCTACAGGCAAAAATGTTCTATTTACGGGCGACCTCCACCCGACATTTAGGGATTTCCCGCTCGCCGATGCGCAGGACTGCGCCATCGTCTGCTCTGAACTGACACATTTCAAATTCGATATCGCCCTGCCAACTCTCAAGAAACTCTCGACTGGACTGCTCGCCTTCTACCACCTCCACACCCCATGGCAGTCCGCAGAAGGCCAGGCACGAGCGCTCCGTGAATGCTCAGAACTCCCCTACCCCGTCATGCTTTCCTACGACGGTTGCTCCATTGAAATCTAACCCAATACCAAATCTTTAACGTGTCAACCAACTTTATCCTGTCAACCATGCACACACAAAAATCACTTGAAGCAGATCTTGAACGCGCGGGCATACGCCCCAGCGACACATTGCTCGTCCATTCATCCATGAAGAAAATCGGACTTGTCGATGGCGGAGCAGACACCGTCATCGATGCGTTTCTCGATTATTTCAGAGACAACGGCCTCATTGTCTTTCCTACGCTGACTTTCACAATCTTCCACCCATTCAATCCTGAAACGGAAAAATGCCAGAACTGCATGAAATGGAGCAAGCCTGGCTACTGCCTCGCCAAAGAGTGGGTCGGAAAGAAGCCAGAGTTTCACGTCAACACGACTCCAGCCTGCATCGGACTGCTGCCGAATCTGTTCCGAGTCCGCCCAGGCGTCATTCGTTCCCTGAACCCGACACATTCACTCGCCGCCGCGGGAAAAGACGCACGGGATTTCACGGCTGGGCATGAAACAGGAGAAACTCCCTGCGGAAAACACTCACCATGGTGGAAATTGTATCTTCGTGGTGCCAAAATACTGCACCTCGGCTCCAAAGTCTCCAACACGACTTTCATGCACGGCGTCGATGAATGGAACCGCACTGAGGAAAATCCGCAGGCGTTCCTTGCTCAGCAAGTCGATGTCTATGACCAAAATGAACGTCTCGTCCCCATGAAACCTCAACGCAATACTTCTGGCTCATCAGGAAGATTCCCTATGCTTGAAGATGCCTTCGAACGCATCGGCGGACTATCGCGCCATAAAATCGGCGATGCGGACGCCATACTGCTTGACTGCCGAAAAATCACCGAGTGCACACTTGACGCATTGGCAATCAATCCGAATCTGTTTGGCTTTCAGAGGGAGATTTGACCTGCATTGATGATGGCTGTGACGGCGATGGCAATTGCGCGCAGCCGAGAGGCTTGACTGGACAACATTCCTCGTTCACGAGAATCGTTCCGCCGATGACAAAGCCTGGAATGAAAATGATGGATATCAACGGTATCATCAGCAACAGGAATACGGCAACGCCAAATCCATAAAGAATCAGTTTATGCCTCCCTTGAAACTGACGCTGGAGCATCCCCAGCGTCAGTTTTCTATTGAAGCCTGCCTCAGAACAATAACTGATTCCGTATCGATAGCCAATCAAAATGATGGTCAATACTTGGATAACCACAGGAAAAAAGAAACTCAACACGAAAAGGACAATCGTAAAAAGGAGCGTGATTACGGCATATATGCCGCAACTGACCGCGTTTTCAATGTCTTTTTGAAAGGAAATGTCTGGTTTCAGTGGGCGGTGATACACCGTATGCTCATATTGGCGCACCATTTTCGCGAAGAAAATTGCTCCAAATAACTCAAACAGCATATTCGAGATGGCAGTGAACACCATCAGCATCATGACGATGAAAAACCAGAGAATTATCTTTTCCACAACCTGACCAGTTCCCTCCCACCCCCAACCTGAAATGATTTCATTGACCTTCCCCCCAAAAGGCAATATGAACTGGTTCATCAACACATACCAGAACAACGAGCAAACCAACTTCACGCACAAAAAAGGTATGACTGCATAGAGCCATAGCCTTGGATGAACCCAGAAGCCCTTGATTCCGCGGAATACATAGCCACATCCGCGCAGAAAATCAGAACACGCATTCTGCATTGAAAAGTTTATATCCTAGACTCTTTTCCCCATGATGGTAGGTAATTGGACCAAAGCCATGGTGACTGTACAAAGGCCCCTAATGGGTCAAATATCAATACCCTCAGGTTGAGCGAAGCGAAACCTAGAGGAAAGCCCCCAAAAAGAATTGCGACCTCAAGGTCAAACCTACCATATTGAAGAACAGAGCGCTACCCTAATGCCATTTCTCTGTACCGCAAGTTCACCGCACCGAGAAATGGCACTGCGTCCGCCCTCTGCTACTTCGCCACGCCATTTATCTCCACAGGTCTGCCGAAATCACAGCGCGTCAACTCAATTCCATTACCATTAATGGCAATGAAACCGAAATTGAAGGCATCCTCATGGTTCTTCCAGTTGACCTTCACTTTCTCTAGCGAAAGACCGTTGACATCAAACGAGTAAAACGCGGCATCTGGCTTCTCTTGAGTCCATTCCCCCGCAGGGCCACGATAGCCGATATCCGCAGGGGCCTTCGCACCCGCGAAATCCAGACTGACATCCTCGAAAGATATATCATAAACACCTTTGCCTTCAATGCCGCCGATGATGGACGCGCAACTGAAATACCCCCGTGCCTGACGGATGCTGATGTTGCGGATTTCCTTTGAGGCTGGCCCATCCTGCCTGCCGCGTACCTGACTGAGAATCACAAACGGACGTTCGCATTCCATTTGCAGATTATTGAATGATATATCCTCAATCTGCACACCCTGGGCAGGGTCCGTGCTGTAGTTGGAATTGATGGCTACCGCCGTGCGCGTATGATGGAAGACAATATTGGAAATGGCCGCGTGGCGGACTGTGCCGTTTCCAACGCCGATGCGGAACGCATTGCAGTTTGTGTGCAGTACGCAATTGGAGACGGTAATGAACTCGCAGGGGCGTGGGTTCTTCAGCCGACGTTCATTTCCGCGCAACGTGATGCAGTCATCACCTGAATCGATAAGGCAATTGGTAATGGCGACGCGCTGGCAACAGTCGATGTCAATGCCGTCGCCGTTGTATGTCCGCTGGTCATTGAGGATTCTCAGTCCTGAAATGATGGCGTCGCAGCAGCCGTGGAGGAAACATGTCCAGTACGGCGCATTATATAACTGCACATCCTGTATTCGGACATCGTTGCATTCGCAGATGAAAATCATCTGCGCTGGCCGCCAGAACCCTGGCTCTTTGGGATTCCAGGGGAATTTACCAGGGTGCTTTTCACAATCAGGGACATTCTTTTCGCCAAAGAACGCCTGTCGGTTGCCGTCGATTCTCCCGCCGCCGCAGATGGTGATATCGTGCTGTTCGACAGCCGTGATGAAATGCGCCCCGCTGACATTTTCTACCGAGAAAACGCTGTTTTGCACGCAGAAGTCATCAGCATTGTAGTCCTCGCGATCTGGGCTCGCCAAGAGCACCGCTCCAGGCTCCAGAAACAGCCCGCCGTTTGACTTCAGATAAAGCGTACCAGACAGATAAACACCTGGTGGCAGTTGCACCATGCCGCCAGCATCAATGGCCTTCTGAATCGCCGCCGTATCCTTGTGAATGCCGTCGCCAAATGCACCAAAATCCTTTACGTTACGCATGATGATTCCACTCCAAGTTAAGTTTGCTTATAGTATTAAAAATGATTTCTATTCGCTCTATTCCCTAACAGGTCGAACCTACTGGGGAATTAAGCGTTTCCCTTTAACATAGCATGTCTGGACCGTCTTGCTGTCGTTAGCCAGCACTGCAACATCTGCCCAGAGGCCCACCGCCAGACGGCCCGTCTTGTCCGCCATACCAAGCATCCGTGCCTGATTGGCGGAAAGGACTTTTGTCGCCTCAGACGGTGTAAAACCAAAACGCCTCGTCAAATTGTAAAACGCGAGATTCAATGACAGGGACGACCCCAAAATCGCGCCATCCGAATCACGTCTCGCCAGTTCGCCTTCACGAATCGTATAGGGGACGCCCAGGTCGGAGAAATGCCCCTCCTTGAGCCCCGCGCCCTGCATCGCGTCCGTAATTGCGATGATATGGTCCGCGCCAGCCGCACGATGAACCAATGCGACAAGTTCAGGCGACACGTGCATTCCATCAACAATCAATTCCTTCATGACGCGATCATCAATGATTGCCATGTCCGTCAAAGCAGGCTGTCGGACACCCTCTGCCGAGACGGGACACGGATAGGCATCGAACAAATGGCAGAACTGCGAGACGCCCGCCATCACAGCCTGTTCGTAAAACCATGTCGGCAACCCTGTATGACCTGCGGAAACGACAACGCCCTGTGATACAAGAAAGCGCACAACATCCAATGCACCAGGCATTTCTGGCGCAAGTGTCAAGAGTTTCAATGAGCCGTCTGCGGCTTTCAGGAACAACTCGGCCTCAGCCACTGTCGCCGTGCGGATATGCTCATGAATCATCCCGCCCTTGTAAATGGGATTCAGCCAAGGTCCTTCCGCATGTGCACCAGCGATGCGCGTTCCCGTCGTGCCGTCCTTCGCTAGACGAGCGATGATGCGCAGCATCTCGACCATCACATCTGTCGGGGCGCAAGAAAGCGTCGGGCAGAGCATCGTCGTGCCTACGGACGGCGCAAAAGCCGCCATGCCCTTGATATCCTCCTCGGATTCGGCATTATACGGTCCAAGACCATGCAGATGGACATCAATGAACCCCGCGAGAATCCAGTTGTCATCCGCCTGATAGTCTCCAAGACGTTCGACAGCCGTGATGATGCCATCGCCGTTCCATTCCAGACGACCGTGGAACATCGTCTCTGTCGTCACGATATTGCCTTTGAGTTCCATAGGTATGTTTCCAGGTTGGGGGTGATAACTAGAATTTTCTAGAGTCTTCTAGAGCGCAATATCTGCCAGATTCCGCAAATTGTCGGCCAGAGCCGCTTTCGCTGCCGTTTCGTCGATGTAGAGTTCGCTGAGAGGTTTTGCGTAAAATTCATCCTTGCACTGCTTGAGTTCCTTATCAACGGGATACCATTTGTCCTCTGGCCCCAGTTTGATTTCGCGGACACCGTTCTTGAAATTGTTTCTCCAGTAATTCGTGCAGATATCGTATTCAGGCAGATATACTCCGTCGAAGAGTTCGGTGATATAGGCACGGCAATAGCCGTTTTCGGCATTGCCCTTCAATGTAACCTCGAAATTCGGGTTTGTCTCATGCTTGCGTTGCAAATCCTTTAGCGAAATGTACAGCGAATAATCCGAAGAGGCGGCTAGAATATCCCTCAGAAGCACCTCGCAGGCGCGCTGGCGCTCGAACAACGCCTCCAGAGTGGCGGTATCGCCCCGCCCATCGCACCATTCGCGCAGCCCGAGGATGATATCGCAGAAATGCGCGAACATGCACCGTGAGGCAATCGTTCGGACGATGTCGAGTGCATCCCTGAAAACAAACTCGCCCGCCTTTGCGAAATCGATTTCCGCTATTTCACGAAGGAGTTCAGGTGCTGTAGCGACGATATCCTTGAGTTTTCTGCTGTAATAGTTTGCACGTTGGATTTCAACTGGGCCGAGTTGTAGGAAGGCACTGGCGGGACGTGCGAAGAACTCGTAGTGGATATTCAGGAAAGCAATGCCCTCTTCGAACTGATAGTGAGAGTACGCATTCCAATGAATCGCCTCGATAAAGGGCAGCGCCTTGCGCCATATTGACTGCATCGCGGGAAGTTCAGCTGAAACATACCGCTTTTCAAGGAATTTCTCCAAATAAGTCTTGATCGTATAGTTCTCTTTGGACGGCTCCCACGCATTTGCTGCCATGAACTCAAGCATCAGCGTATCCGCATGAGAGTTTTCTGGCCAGAAGACCAGCCCTTTACACATCGGATCGCGGGCGGCGATCGGCAGACGACGAGCAATCGCCTCGTAGTTTCCGCGCTGCTCAGTATTTGACTCGTAGGCATGGAAGATACCGTAGATCCATGGGAACTGCCCGATGACATCCCAGTTCAGGAAATTGCGCTTTTCGCTTTCCGTATCGGAGATGTAATCGAAAATAATTGTGTTTGAAGGATCGAGTTCCTTCAGGAGGTCGCGGACATCCTCTGGCTGCCAGTACATGGTGAAGTCCCATGAGCCAATCAGCAACGGCGCGTTCGGATACTTTTCGCGCAATTTGCTCTGGATTCGACGGTAAGTATAAAGTTTCATCTGATGGTTCGCGGCACGGTCATCATAGCAACGGCGTTCCGCAAGGCCGATCGTGTGGAAAATGTCGGGCGACCCGTATTCGCGGATATGCGCCTCCGTTAGTTTGAAATAGGCATCAAGGTTCTTGTCCTGGCGAATGTCCCAGACAAGCCCCGTCTTCTCAGCATAACCGCCCGTCGCCTGCGGAACGAAATCTGGCTTGACGGCATCCAGATATTCGTATGGCGTTCTGCTATACCAATGGGACATTGTCCCGCAGTCCTCGGGATGCAGAAGGTCGCGTTCACGAGCGTAGGCGAGCAACGCTTTGCGGAGTTCGCCGCGAAACTCCAAACTCCAGAATAGCGTGCGGTCGTCATAACTTCTTGGCACAGCCTCTGGAACGACATAGTTCTTCGGGTAGTGGACGATTTCTGGGAACGCTTTCTGGAAGACATCGTCCATACCGATGCGCAGCATGAAGAGGTTGAGACGTTTTTTGAGTATCCAGTCGATTTCCTTTTTCCAGTCATTCAGGTCCCACTGTTCCGCCTGGAAACGCGTCAGCGAGCGGTGCGCGAAATAGCGCAGACCACGATAGGAGAACCGAGGCGTTTCTGTCAAATCCAGCCCTGTGATGTCGATGGCATCGGCTTGGGGGACAATATCGCCGTCCCAGAAGTATCGGCAATCCGCTCGAAGTTCAAAGAAGCGGTAAACAGCATAGAGGATGGCGCGTGGCCGAGCACCCGCGAGAAAGAGCAGTTTTCGGCCATTCGGCTCGCAGGCTGACCTGATGGCGTATGTATCGGTTCCCGTGGCCATTGTGAACTGCGGAATGACCTTTTCGATGATTTTCGCATGTGTGAACGCATTGACAGCATCGGAACCAATGACAATCAGGTCGCTCCCGTCGTCTTCAAGCGTGCTTTTCAATTCCACGCCCGTGATCTGCCGCCAGTATTTGCTGATTTCGTCAGCCGCGATTCTGTAGATTCCTTCGTCCTTGGGTAGAAAAATCTTCAACATTGGTGCAGTGCTCCTTGGTGGAAAAAGTTATATTAGAAACATTCAATGACTTTTTTATCAGTTGCGTTCTGACAACATTCATGGTATATTGAAGTTAAAATATATTGTGGTAAATAAATGTTTTCAAAATATCAAAAAACAAAAAGGACAGAAAAATGGACAATCTGCAACGTCTCAAGCAGAAAATGGCAAATTGCGATGTCATGTACGCAGGCATGGTCAGTGCACAGACAACGGCTGAATCCGCTGCCGCCTGCATCGGGAACTTCGATTTCATGTTCATAGATTTCGAACATGGCGACCTCTGCCCCGAACTCGGACGACCGATACTCAAAATCTGCCGCGAGGCGGATTTGCCTGTAATTGCACGTGTCCAGGACTGCGAATACCACTGCATCTCAAAGTGCATCGACCTCGGCGCGGACGGCGTCATGATTCCCCGCACGGAAACGCTTGCGCAAGTCCGTCTCGCCATTGATTCTTGCCGATTCTTCCCGCGCGGACGCAAAGGCGTCGGCGGTTCGGGGCTCTTTCGCAAAGGCGAGACGTTCAAGGAAATCAACGACAACCGTCTGCTCATCCTGCAAATCGAATCGTCCTTGGGCGTTGACAACCTCAATGAAATGCTCACCATTTATGGGCAGGAAGTGGCGGCGATTGTCATCGGCCCATGCGACATGGCGAACACCAGCGGCCATGGCATCGACACTGAATGCCGCGCCGTCTATCAGAACGTATTGCGAGTCATTGACATCTGCAAACAGCACCACAAGCCATCAGGCATTTATGCCTCCTTCAAGAACATGGGCTATCTCATCAACAAGGGCATGCAAATCATGTGGATGTGCGATGACACGCCATTCTTCAAGGGAGGCAAAGACGCCATGGCAGAACAGAAACGGCGTTTCGATGAAGCAGCCAAAACCATCACCGTACCTGAGTCAATGCGTGAGACCCCCTCAAAACAGTGAAGGAAAAATCCGCCAATGAAAAATCTGTTGATTCTCCTTCTCATTTCATTGCTTCCAGCCACTGTCTGCCTCGCGGAGCCTGATCACAAGAAACTCATTGAGTTCGGCTGGGATGTCCCCCTCGTTGACTTCGTTTCAAAGAACATCCGCAAAATGGAGGAAATGCCCTTTGACGGCATCGTCTTCAGACTCAAAGCAGGCAATATGGCCTTCGACTACAGAAAGCCCGCCCCCGATGCCTACAAAGAGGATTTCAAGCACTGTACAGACATCAAATGGCAAAAGTTCACTGACAATTTTGTCATACTCTTCGTCGCATCACAGCAGGACTGGTTTGACGACGAACAATGGGCAAACATCAGTGAACGAGCGCAATTGATTGCCCATGCGGCAAAACTGGCGCGTTGCAAGGGCGTCTGCATCGACCCAGAACCGTATGGCTTCAATCCATGGTCATACATGAATGCGGAACGCGCCAGTGATTCATCTTTCGAGCGCTATGAGGCGGTCGTACGAAAACGCGGAGCAGAGTTCATGACGGCACTCGAAAAGGAGCTTCCTGGTCTGACCGTACTTACGCTCTTCCAGATGACTTGCTTCAAACTGCCCAGCGCGCCAATGTCCCCTGAAAAACGCACCGACATGCTCTCGAATCACAAATATGCTCTGCTTCCCGCTTTTCTGGAGGGCATGCTCGAAGCCTCATCGCCCGAAACGCGCATCATAGACTGCAACGAACCGTCGTACTACCATGAAACCCCCGACGCATATTTGAAAGACTACCACGCGATTCGCCAGCGTAGCCCGCTGATGCTTTCTTCAAAATATGCCGCACTCTATGCCAGTCACGTCAGGGCAGGCATGGCGACCTACGTCGACCACTGCCTCGCACTCCGCCCAGACAAAACCACCGCAAACGTGATGACACCACAACAACGTCTCAAATGGCTGGGACACAATATCTATTATGCACTTTCCAGCACTGATTCATACGCGCTCTGCTTCAGCGAACGCATCGACTGGTGGAATGGGAAAGTCCCCGAAGGGGCCGTTGAAGCCATTGCTCTCGCCCGAGAAAAAGCCATCGCGGGCAATCGACTCGGTTTTTCCATACGAAAGTCGTTGGAAGACGCAAAGAAATGCCAGGAGAAAGACCGCATCAAATCGTCGCCGACAGTTTCTCTGGAAATCCAAACCGCATCCGAAAAGCCCGTCATCGACGGAAAGATTGATGACGCCACATGGAAGTCTGCCTCCCGCCTCCAGCCATTTCAATTGCTGAAAAGGAATCTCAAGCCCGCCGCAACCGCGACAACAGCCGCCTGGCTCGCATTCGATGAGGACAATCTCTTCTTCGCCCTCGACTGCCAGGAACCGCTGATGGACAAACTCGTGATGTTTGCAACACGCCATGACGACGAAAACATCTGGGAAGGCGACTGCGCAGAGTTCTTCCTCGCTCTTCGCCCTGGCAGCCCCGTGCCATGCATCCACTTCATCTTCGACCCAGCAGGTCATGTGTGGGACGCACGGCATCTCCCCGCCACCGATGCGGAGGAAAATCCAGAATGCACCATCGTCGCCTCACAAACCGCCAACGGCTGGACCATCGAAATGGCACTTCCATGGGACTCGCTCGACATGGCCGCCCCCGAAAACGGCACCATCCTCCGAGGCAATGTCACACGCCAGCGTTGCACAGAATCCGAACAGACCAGTTGGTCACCGCTCAACTCTGGATTCCTTGAATTTGCGAATTTCGGCGCATTCATTTTCAAAAAGTAAAGAAATGTTGTCATGCGCCGCAATGCCTTGATTGCCAATCCTCTCATCTGTCGATTTTGAAAAAATCTATCGTCACTTGATTTTTTTATAAAAATTTGTTATAATAAAGTTGTAAGAAAGTCTAGTAATTGATTCAAGCCTCTTTGGGTGTTGAAAACGCATATATGGGAAAAAGCACTCCCAAAATCCAGAAGGACGTATCATGAAAACGCAAGGCAAAAAAAGTGTCTTCACCTTGATTGAACTCCTTGTGGTCATCGCCATCATTGCCATTCTAGCGGCAATGCTGTTGCCTGCGCTGTCAAAGGCTCGTGAAAAGGCACGCGCCATTTCCTGCGTCAGCAACCTGAAGCAGATTGCCCTCGGCGACAACCTATACTGCGATGACAACAAGGACTACATGACCACCAGCATGACGAATACTAGCCATTTACTTGACGGCATGCTTTGCAGCATGCGCCCCTTCCCATGGCAACTTCATCCATTTATCGGTGACGCAAAAGTCTATGAATGCCCCTCTTCCACTATTACAAACATGAAAAGCACCTACACGGTTCCAGGAACGGAAGAATCCGTAACGATCACTGCGCAATACAAAGGAAACTTCTATGTCCATCCATACGCCGCATCCTACATCAAGCGTTTGACAGTCAAGCGGCCTTCCCAGCAAATCACCTATCTGGAGGCTGGACCGACATGGTCATGGGGAAGTTACGGCGCACTGCAATCAGGCGAATCCACCACAGCCTGCAGTGCAGAGGCACGTTTTGACAAGTTCATCCACAATGGTGCCGCCAACTATCCGATGCTTGACGGGCACGTCGAAACATTGAAACGCGATAAATTGGTCTCAGAGCAGGCGAATTACCTGTATCTGCAACAATAGTCTATCATTAAATACCTGTTGTCAAGAAGTCAAAAAAACTATTTCTAAATTACACAAGAGAAAGCCATGAAATCCAAATCATTTACATTGATTGAACTGCTGGTTGTCATCGCCATCATCGCCATCCTCGCCGCCATGCTGCTCCCCGCGCTGTCAAAGGCACGAGAAAAGGCCCGCGCCATCTCCTGCACCAGCAATATGAAACAAATTGCGCTTGGTGACAACTTGTATTGCGATGACAACAACGATTGGCTAACTCAGGCCATGACACAACCAACACACACAATTGATGGTGTTGTGCCCAGCATGAAGGCATTCCCATGGCTTCTCTACCCATTTATTGGCGACGCAAAGGTCTTCGAATGCCCGTCTTCCACCATCACCAACATGAAATACACCTATGCCCTTGCAGGGTCGACGACGGATACCGTCGAGATTCTTGTTCAGTACAAGGCAAATTTCTGCGTTCACCCTTATTCTTCTCTCATCTACAAGCGCCTGACCGTCAAGCGCCCCTCCCAGCAGGTCACCTATCTTGAAGCGGGTCCAACATGGTCATGGGGTAGCAACTCCATGACCGAGTCTGGCGAATCGGCCACCGAATGCAGTTCCCAAGCACGTTATGACAAGTTCATCCACAATGGTTCTGGCAACTACCCGATGCTCGACGGACACGTCGAATCCCTTAAACGCAACCAAATCGTCGGGCAGGCTTCCTATTATTTCACCCTTCAAAAATAACAATATAAAAAAACTAAACTCATACGGAAAAGCCATGAAATCCAAATCATTTACATTAATTGAACTGCTGGTTGTCATCGCCATCATCGCCATCCTCGCTGCCATGCTGCTCCCTGCGTTGGCAAAAGCCCGTGAAAAGGCCCGCGCCATCTCATGCGTCAGCAACTGCAAGCAAATCGCCCTGGGAGACAATCTGTATTGCGACGACAACAACGATTTCATGACTCATGGAATGACTCATTCAGGCCAATTGCTCGATGGCGTCATGTGCAGTTGCTGCCCCTTCGCATGGCAACTTTATCCATTCATTGGAGATGCCAAGGTGTTTGAATGCCCTTCATCCATCATCACGAACATGAAGTACACTTATACCGTTCCTGGCACCACGGACAATGTGGAAATCCTGTTGCAGTACAAGGCAAACTTCAATGTTCATTCGTATTCAGCAACATATTGGAAACGCCTTATCATCAAGCGCCCTTCACAGCAGGTGACTTATCTGGAAGCAGGACCGACATGGTCATGGGGAAGCCTTTCCATTGAGGAATCAGGCGAATCCAGTTCGCAATGCAGCAGTACTGCGCGTTTTGACAAGTTCATCCACAATGGTGCAGCCAACTACCCGATGCTCGACGGACACGTCGAATCGCTCAAGCGCAATCAAATCGTGTCCCAAGCCAGCAGTTACATAACCCAACAGAAATAATATTAGTTTCATAACACATATATCAGCAATAATCATACGGAAACGAACATGAAAAAGAGACGTTTTACACTTATTGAATTGCTTGTTGTCATCGCCATCATTGCCATTCTGGCAGCAATGCTCCTGCCCGCCTTGTCAAAAGCACGCGAGAAGGCACGGTCCATCTCCTGCATCAACAACCTGAAGACCATCGGTCTTGGAAGCACTCTGTATTCCGATGAAAACAAGGATTGGATGTTCCTCGCAAGTGGCAGCGGGTATAGTTGCAATGGCATCCCATGCTGCGCGCAGTGTTTCTTTCATGTCCTCTACCCGAACGTCGGCGACGGGGCTGTCTTCACCTGCCCATCCAATCTTTCCTTCTGCTATGGCAAGGAAAAATTCGACCCTGCCGCCATCGTCCCTGGTACCGACACCACCGTCACTTACGGTAGTACCTACAAGACCAACTTCCACATCCACCCGTTCTCCAACGGCTATCAGAAACGTCTAAGAATCAAGAATCCGTCGATGCTCATCTGCGTTCTCGAAGCAGGAAACACCACGGGACTCGGCGACAGTGATATTTCCTCCGATCGTTTCAGCAAAGACCTGCACAACAACCAGGCTAACTATCTCTTCGCGGACGGTCATGCGCAGGCCCTCGCCAAGAATGTCGCACTGTCAAGCCAGACCACGATGATGCTATGGTCAGCAAACTGATGTCTTGATAGTGCCTCCCCAAAAATCTCACATCGTATCATTGATAAAACTGGAGCCGCAACCATGAAAAAACTCCTCACTTTCACATTGATTGAATTGCTCGTGGTCATTGCCATTATCGCCATTCTGGCAGCCATGCTGCTTCCTGCGCTTGCGAAGGCACGCGAAAAGGCACGGTCCATCTCCTGCATCAACAACCTCAAGTCACTTGGAACCTACAGTATGCTCTACTCCGATGACAACAAGGGCATGTTGGGGCGTTGCCGCCAGAATTCATCCCGCTGGTCGCAATACCTGATTGAGAGCAAAACCGTCTCCGAAAACAACTCCTTCGTCTGCCCAGGCCGCGCACCATTCAAATACATGTCCTCCGTCACAAAACTGGACGGTAGCAACTATGGTTCTGGCTCTTATCTGATGTATGGAGGCAACAGTTATCAATGGTCAGTGACTCCATACAAAACAGCCTTCGTCATGTCGCCCTCCCCCGAAAACTCTGGCTATCGTGACACGGCCATCTGCGAAGGTCTCGTCAAAGGGCCGTCGGCGACACTGCTTCATGGCGACAGTTACTGCAAGAACATGATGGAAGTCATCTGCGGCATGCCTCAGTACATGAACGTCAACATGGGCCTGACAAGTTGCGGCTCCAGCAATGACGCATCCGCGGCCTACACCGTGACTGCACACGGCAGCCAGGGCAACTTCCTCTTCTTCGACGGACACGCCGAATCCATCAACTCCGTCGGCAATTTCCGCACGAAGGTTCGCGAGAACTCCACTGCACAAGGCGAAACGCCTTTCACCGCCGCTGTATTCGGCCCAAACAATACGTTCTATTCATATTCCGCGAACTAAATATTACCAAACAGAGGTACAAAATAATGAGCAAATTCCTCAAATTCACGCTCATTGAGTTGCTGGTCGTCATCGCCATCATCGCCATCCTTGCTGCAATGCTGCTCCCTGCACTTGCGAAGGCACGCGAAAAGGCACGCTCCATCTCCTGTGTCAACAACCTCAAGCAACTCGGTACCGATGGACTTATCTATATGTCAGACAACAAAGCGTTGCTTGGCCGTTGCCGCGAGAATTCCTCCTGCTGGTACGACTATATGAAGCAAAGCGGCACCCTTTCCACCACCCCAAACGAATGCGTCTGCCCAGGCCGTGCACCATATAAATTCATAGCAACGGTAAAGAAAATCGACGGCAGCACATATAATCAAGGCTATTATCTAATGTATGGTGGCAACAGTTACAACTGGTCGCGGACGGCATACAAGACTGCATTCGTCATGGCCCCTGCGTCACTTAACACCAATGGTTCGTACAATGATACTGCCATTTCGGAAGGACTCCTAAAGTCACCGTCACTAACACTGCTTCATGGAGACAGTTATGCCAAGAACATGATGGAGGCCATCTGCAACATGGGACAATACATGAACGTCAACATGGGGCTGACAAGCCTCGGTTCAACGAATGACTCCTCTGCGACCTATACGGTCGCCGCACACGGCAGCCAGGGCAACTTCCTCTTCTTCGACGGACACGTCGAGTCCATCAATTCCGTCGGCAATTTCCGCACGAAGATTCGCGAAAACTCCACTGCGCAGGGCGAAACGCCTTTCACCGCCGCTGTATTCGGCCCAAACAATACGTTCTATTCATATTCCGCAAACTGAATGGTTCAGTAAAGTGGCGACGGTGGAATCTCAAATCTACCCGCAAGAAAGGCTGAGCGTTTGCTAAACATAGGGGCGAAATGTCTTGATACTCAGGGAAGATATTTCACGGAAATGTTTTTCGTTTGCACTGCAAAGAACTAGGGAATGTTCACAGGCTGTTGCCGCGATAAGAGCATCTGCAAGTTGCATCCCCGATCTCAGAGCATATTCTTCAACGAGTATCATGGCTCGATGAGAAATGTTTTCGGTAATTGGAAGAATATTGAACTCCAATGACTTCAGAAAATGCTTGATATGCATCTGTTCCGTCCTGTCTCTGGCCCCCTGCATTAACTCCATATAATTGACAGTCGAAATGAATCGCGGCCTGTCGTTGTCAATCAGCTTCGCTGCTTTTTCTGAACCGCGAATTGTCCAAATCAAGACATCAGTATCAAAAAGCATTAGCAACCCCTCGGCTGACGAAGATTAGAGACATATTCGGACGGATCAGACATGTCCTCACGATCTGCCCACATCCCGAATGCTGGCAAATCATTCACTTTGACATCACTATGCTTCTCATCTTCCAAAGGGATGATTACCGCACGTCTGCATCCACGATAGGTGAGTATGACGTGTTCATGGCGATCAATTGCCGCCATGACATCCTTCATTTTTCTTCTAAGGTCAAGAACGCTTGCTTCCATTTGATCTACCTCCTGATAAAGTGTACACTTTAAATGTACACTTTATCAGGAGAATGTCAAATAATCAAATTTCAATAATATATGATTTGAGTTCTCATGCCTACTACATATATTTGCTTCTGTTTACCTCACCCGTAGGAGAATCAACAGCCATGAAAAAGATTTTAATTTTGCTCTTCATCGCTTTGTTCGCAGTTGCCTTTGCAGAAGCGAAGACCGTCAAGGCAAGCCAATTCGGGTATGACCCAATGGACGCGACCGACTGCCTGAAGCGTGCATTGGCTTCAGATGCTTCGACAATTATCGTGGACAAGCAGGCTGGGGACTGGATCATTCGCCCTATTGAACTCCACAGCAACCTGACGCTGCTTCTGGAAGATGACGTTGTCATCCGCGCAAAACCAGACGAATACCATGACCGCGTCATCAATATGATTCGCGTGCGCGATGTGGACAATGTAACCATCCAAGGCGGAAGGAATTCCGTCATCTCAATGCCGAAGACGGATTACCTTGACACAACACGCTATTGCTTTTCCGAATGGCGCCATGCGATCCACATCACAGGGGCGCACAATGTGACGGTTCGAGACCTTCTCGTTCACGGCTCGGGCGGCGACGGCATTGGCGTGAACCGAGGCCGCGCCCGAATTGAAAACCGCAATGTACTGATTGAAAATGTGGTCCTAGTGAACCATCACCGCCTGGCATTGGGTATCGGTGCCGTGGATGGACTGACCGTCCGTAACTGCAAGTTCATGGATACCAAGGGGACGCCGCCACAGTGCGGCATGGATTTCGAAAACAATTTTCCCGATGAGGTCATGACAAACATCCGCATAGAGAACTGCCTGTTTACAGGAAACGCTGCTGCGGGATTGATGTTCATTTTGGGAAACTTCAATGATAAAAGTCCTGCATTTTATGCCGTTGTGGACAACTGCGCTTTCATCGACAATGCTCTCGGCTCGGTCCGCATTGACTGCGTTCCTGGACAGAAAGGGAGTATCTGTTTCCACAACTGCCGTTTCAGCACGCGTGAAAACGAAGGCATCGTCATCAACAATGCGCAGGATGACGGCATACACATCGCTTTTGACAACTGCACGATGGACGCAACCGCATCCAAAAACAGCCCCATCCTGTTTTCCGCAAATCGCCAAATCAAGGCACCATTCGGCAATGTGGATTTGGGAAACATGGTGGTCAAAATTGCAGGTAACGCCCCTTTGATTGGACTTGGTTCATTAGACGGGCCTGGACTGGGCACCAGCCTGAAAGGAAACAACGTCCGCACAAAAGATGCCTTCGGCGCATATTCACCATTCGACATGGACGCGTTTGTAGCCGCCCATCCAGGCAATCCAGAACTGATGAAGTTCGATGTCCGCCCGTATTTCACAAAAGAGTACCGCCTGCAAAAAGACGTTCAAGGTGTGGCAGCAGGGCTTCCTTTCCGCTTCCGTGGCACCTGTCGTTTCGCACAATGGATTCCCAACTCACAGGAAATCACCGTGCATTTTCAACTGGAAAAATGCTCGTCACGCGAATTGAAGGCCAATGTGGAAGTCATGGATGCCAACGGCGGGCTCAGCGACAAATTTGAACTTTCAGGCACGAAAGTCTTTGACTACAAATTGTCGTCTGGCCTTGAACGCGGCATGTTGTTCCTCATCAAAGTTGGTCCGAATACCGTCCATGTCTGGAGCGACAGTGGAGGACAAGGTTTCCCCACAGAACAAAAAGTCTCCCTTTGCGAATCGGATTCCGAATTTTACTTCTGGGTTCTCGCAAACCAAACGGAAGTGAAGGTTGAACTCAACGGGGAGGAACCGTTGTGTGCCTCGCTCTATGATGCGGAAGGTAATCTGAAAGCAGATGAACCGAATAGATTTCAGGGGCATAAGATTCTCCGTGCAAAACGTTCACCG
>JAGCTA010000326.1 GCA_017963875.1 Victivallales bacterium
ATCGACCAGCGCGATCCGCCACGCTATCCAGACACCCCTACGCCCTATCCAGAAGTCAAGCCATTTGCTGTCGAGAACATGCTTTTCTCCAACATCGAGGCGCAAACACGGCTCTACTTCTTCGAAATCAAACTCACGGACAACGAGGCAGTCGATTATGTCCGTGACATTTCTCTTCGAGGCATCCACGCCATCAGCGGATGCTATCCCGTTATTCGTGCTTTGCCTGAGCATCACGTCAGCGACATTGAGTTCACGGACATTGTCCTCGACATGTGCCCTGTGGAAGGACATCCAGAATATGCGAACGGCACGTTGGATTTCAAACATGCGGAGAATGTATTCTTCAATAATTTCCGAATCAAGAGGACATTTTGAATGTGAGAAGAATCATCGCGTTAGCAGGTCTGTTGGCGCTGGTGGCATCGGTCTTCATCAAGGATTGCAACATCGGGATTCGCCTGCGATATTCGCGGGCCAGCGCACGCATCATGACATCTGACTTCGGCCTTTTGTCAAATCCATACTTAACGTCCCATTTTCCGAACAGTTCATACGACTGCTTAAAGTCAAGCAGATGAGTGTCCTGTAAGAGACGATCGACCAGGTCATTGAATGCCTTGCTCTTCTTTTTTCTGCCCATATTGCGGTTCTCCTGGCAAAACGAAGCCAGTGATACCATAAGACAATTGGGCACAAAAAAAGCCCTGAATGCCAAAAAATGGCAAAAATCAGGGCGATTTATACTTGAAGTTGGTACCGGAGGAGGGGATCGAACCCTCACGCCTGTGAAGGCACCAGATTTTGAGTCTAGCGCGTCTGCCATTCCGCCACTCCGGCTTGATGTACAATTAATAAATTAATGTCATTTATGGATTTTGTCAAGAAAAGTGAATGTAAAAAGTGACTTCTTCAAGATGAAAAAACAATTTAACGCTTGAAGAAAAAAGGCTTGCCAGTTCGAGAAGATTCATAAATGCCGCAGATGAGTTCCACGGCGCGGCGTCCCTCGCGTCCGTCAAGCAACAACGGCTTGCCGTAGATAATGGCGTTTGCGAGGTCGCGGATTTGGCAGGAATGCCCGTATGTCGGGAAATTCATTGGGCTTGATCCTCCATGCGCTTCGGCTTTGCCAAAGAGTTCCCTACGGATATTGTCGTCTTCAGGCAGAGGCGTGGCAAACTCCCAACGGGTGATTTTATCTTCCTCAAAGGCAACCGTGCCCGTGCTGCCTGAAAACTCGACGCGTCTTGGAAAGCCTGGGGCACAGGAGGTGCTGACTTCAATTGTCCCAAAAGAGCCATTGCGGAATTTAACAGATGCACAAAGGTTGTCCTCGACTTCAATGGAATGCGTCAGTGTTCCAGAAAAAGCGAAAACTTCTTCAGGCGCGCCGTTGATGTAAAGTAGAAGGTCAATCATGTGGATTGCCTGATTCATAAGGGCACCGCCGCCGTCCATTTTCCATGTGCCACGCCATGATGACCCCGTGTAATATGATGGTTGCCGATACCAACGCATTTGGGCACTGGCGAGGACCATTCGCCCAAAACGTCCAGAACGCATGGCTTCATGAACGAGTTGCACTGGTTTTGAGAATCGCGTCTGGAAGACAGAGGAAAGCAACACATGGTTTTCATCGCAAGCGGCAATCATCGCATCCACCTTCTCGACCGTGATTTCCAGAGGCTTTTCGCACAGGATATGCTTTCCTGCGCGTGCCGCAGCGATGGTCACTTCCCCATGGACTCCAGACGGCGTCGCGATGGTGACCGCATCGATTTCAGGGTCATTGAGCATCTCATCAAGGCTGGAGAATGCCTTGCATCCAAATTGCTCGGCGCGATGTTTTGCGGCATCAGTCTTGTCAAAAAAACCAACGAGTTTGACATTGTCCACATCCCTCATGGCTTTTGCATGATGCTCGGCTATCATTCCTGCGCCGATGATTCCAAAACCGACTTTATCTTTCATCGTTTACTCCTGAACGTGCCAATCCAAGTGCAGTTTAGTCTTTTTTGTAAATGCGGACATTGCGTCCCCATGCTCCCTCGCCGTAGGGGGAGACGACTTTGGCGGGCTTGCCCTTGGAAAGTACTTCGTCTGACGGCAATTCTGTTTCTTTTTCGCTGTACGGCATGGTTTTCCATGTCGTGTCGGACAAAATCATCGTCTGGTCGATTGTAAGTTCTGCCAGGACACCGCAGGGCAGGGCACCCATATCTAGGGCATGAACGACAATGGTGTTGGTTCCTTTGCGGAGATAAGGCATCAGGTTGTATTCGCCCATTTTACCCCAGCCCATGTCCTCGCCGATTTTCTGACCGTTCAGATAGACCGTGTGGGCATCATCGGCAGCGACGCGTAGCCTGCCGCCTTTGGCCGGGTCATCGACATCAAAGGAGCGATAGACGAGGCAATGCGCACCGCTGTTCAGTGAGTCCGCGTCCCAAATCCATGATGCCTTGCCGAGATACTGCTCGTATTTCGTCTGTTCCCATGACTTGGAAATGAAGGCGGAGAACGGCTCGCCTTCGCGGTCGAAAGCCTCGTTGCGTTCTGGCAATGGATAGAGTGGCGGCGGAAGTGGCTTGGCACCGCAGACGATGGCGCAGTTTGGTTCGAGCGTCAACGAGGAGAGGTCAACGGGCTTGCCTGAAATGAATTCGACAAGGCCGTTTTCCGTGAGATTGACAGAGCCCTGGATTTCTTTATCAGTCAGATTCAAGATGAAATAATAGCGGTTGCCGTCGCATTCGATGGGGACGGCTCGAATGTCGGCAGAACTTGTCTGGAGGTCTTCCAACTGACGACCGTTTGTAAACAAGGGGGTCAGCGTGTGGAGTTCCCCAGTCACGGCGAGAAGCGTGTCCCAGAAGGATGGCGTCAGAATCGAGTAACTACCCCAGAGGCTGTAGCCAGTGCCGCCATTGAGGATTGTATCGAAAGCCATGAAACGCGAAACCATCAGCGACGGGTAGATTCGTTTCATGTTCGGGTTGAATTTGTCATTTGAGATATCCTGCCAGGAGAAACCCTGAAGTGCGTTCCAGACGGGCTTTTCGCCATGGACGATGTCAGCGAGGCGCAACGCGTATTTGCCGCAACTGGTCGGCGTCTTGTCGGTCAGGCCCGAATGGCCGTTGGGCCATGGAACGGGATAGATATCGACGCCGATGATATCGCAGGCTTCGCCATACGGACGGAGGTCGGCGACTTCGTTGCGAGGAGCGAGATTCAGCCATACGGGGTGCCCAGGGTCAATTTCGCGCAAATGCGCATAGGCGACACGTAGCGGTTCCACAGGCACGCCACCCCACAACGGCTCATCGATGAGGAAATGCCCAAAGAAGGCTGGATGTGCAAGGATTTCAGGCGTGTAGAGTGTTTTGGTCCGTTTCAGCCATGGCTCGATTTCGGCGGTGCTTCTTGGACAGGCGCTGTTGATGACGATTTTGACGCCGTGACGGTGGGCCATGTCTAGACGGAGAAGCATCTTTTCGGGGCTGACAGAGAAGTTTGTCTTCATTGTGTTGAAGCCATGGCGGGCCAGCCAGTAGAGCGCCTGTTCGGTCTGCGGGACATCGCCCCATTTCATGATGGGGAACCACGGCTTGCCGTCGAATGTCACGATGCGGTCGGGTCTGATTTTGACTTCATGCGGCAGTGGCGCGAGTTTGTGAATGGTGCTCTTGAACGTGCGGAAAAGCGTCGCATCCGTTCCACGGATGGCGGCGGTCAGAGTGGCGGTGCCGAAATCATTCCATGGGTCGAAGCGGAACTCCGCACGTCCTTCGGAAAATGTGATTTCCTGGCGTTGGACGGTGCCGTCGGGGCGTGTCAGCGAGACGGTCGCGTCCTTTCCTTCGGGGGCGAGCAAGACGCCTGCGACCGACTGGTCCTTGTCGGATGCGAAAAGCGTTTCGCGGTAGGCGGGGGAGGTGAAGCGTAGGCGCCAGTTGTCGGCGGGGTTTAGTTTGCGCTCTTCAATGGAAAAATCGCAGAAACGGACTTTCCCCTGCGTATTTAGCGAGAGAGACAATTTGATGGTGTGGATGTCCGAGTCTGCAGGGACAGTGAAATCCTGGAACTTCGCCTGTGGCGTCGATGACCAGACATCATTGAAGGTAAAACTGCCTTCGACCGCAGGGGTGATCTTCGTGCGGATTTCATGGAATCCCGTAATGCTTCCCGATGCGCCGAGGCCAACGGCGGAGTAGCGGATGCGATAACTTTTTCCAGGTTCGACAGGGATGCTATTGATGACCGCGCCACCTTCCCTGCCGTTGAGGATGATGACGCCTTCTTCCTCTTCAGAATGAGGTGGAGGAACGCTCAAACGACCGCCAAGAAGCCTCGTGACCTTCATCGGCTTCGCGTTCAATTTGCGGAAGGACACTTCTTCGCCTTTGCAGACGAGGACGATGATGCAACGGGTCGATTTTTCGACAGGCGATATGATGTAACTGAATGGTTCCCATTCGCCGTTGCCTATATGCCAGGTGTTTCCAGCGATGCGATAAACCTCGCCAGGTTCATACCATTCGGTATAAGGCCGCCAATTGACGCCTGGAGCGGCTTTCCCTTCGCCTGTAATGAGGACGGGCGAACCGTCTCTGGGGAGTGTCAGGCCGTGGATGATGCGCGTCGGCTTGCCTTCGATGGGTGCCAATGTCACATCTGCGTCGTTCTTGCCGAAAGTGAGCGTTGCACCGTGGTTGCCCCATCCCTTTGCTGCGGTGTCGGTGCGGTCGCTGAAGTCAGCGTTTTCAAGGATGGGCGGCGGCGGTGCCTGGTCGAGGTTGATTGAGTGGAACTCCACTTCGCCTGGGCCTTCGATGCCCACGACCTACAGTGCGATTGAATAGGGGAATTTCTGCGTGAAATCGCGCGTGAACTCCTCCATTTCGCCCGTGCCATCATGCCAGATAGCACCTGAACTGAAATAGTGGTCCCACTTGCCAGGGGCGAGTTTTTGCCCGTAACTTTCCACATAGACGCGCCATTTGGTTCCAACAGGTGCCTTGGCCTTTGCGATGATGCGCAGAGGCGTATCAAGCGGAATCGTGACTTTCTGCGTATAGACCGCCCTGCCTTTGGCGTCTGGCACGAGCACCGCTGCGCCGTTCTTCGCGGCGGAGTCGCCAGACAGGCGCATCCAGCCTTTCGGGTGACCGATGCCGTCAGCATCGGCGAAATTGATGTTCTTCAGCATATTGTCGGCGAAAAGCGCTGTAGTCAATGCGATCACCGATGCGAGAAGTGTTCGTTTGGGAAGGTGCATGAGGTTCTCCTTCTGTTTTTATTTCTTCTCTACGTCCTTTGTTTTGTCATCCTTGGGCGGTTCGGGCTTGGGAGCGTCTTTCAGAAAATCATTGAATGTCTTGTCAATACTGCTGAGGGCGTATGTGCCGACTTCATAAATCCATTTCCCGATGGTGGCATTGGTGTTTGCCGCTTTCTCCTGGTTCTTCTTGACCTTTTCGGCGAACTCCTTGTCGAGTTTTTCCTTGTCTTCAGGCTTTTCATCCTTGCCAGGCGTGCGCGTTGTTGCACCAAACCATTCGACGGAGGCCAGTTTCATATAGCGTTTGGAGTCCTTTGTCTCCCCAAAGACGATAGTGTATTTGAAATCGTCCTTGTCTGTGGCGATGTACGTCTTCGTCTTTGCGAAGCCGATGTCCTCTGGCTTTGAATCCAAAGGCGCGACATCATTGAAACGAATCCATGAAAAGGCGGATTTGACGGAACTGATTTTCGATGAATCTGCTTCCTTTCCTTCTGGAATGGTTCCTTGAAGTTTCAAATCATTGGACTTGTCGTCGTGCTTGAGTGCCCAGAGCGTCTTGCCGTCTTCCTGAAGTTCAGCCGTCTGGATATCGGAACATTTGAAAAACTCCTTGTCGAGCCAGGATGCGGGTTTTGTGTCGGCGGAACGAAGCGTTTCAGCAACAAGCATTGGCGTCTCACCGTCAAGAATGAAACGTCCGTCGGGCATTGGCCCGCCGCCGCCGAACATCATCATGTTGCGTGGGGCCTCGTCGCCCATGTCCCTCATGTGTTCAGAGCCGATGATGAACGACTTGAGCGTCTTGCCGTCCGCATCGGCAAGCGTGAGTGTGATTGCACCTGCTTCTGGAGTAAGTTTGAGTTCGCCAAACTGTTCCTTTGAGAGCGCCAGTTTTCGGGCGATGCGCGTTTCGGTCAGTGTGATGAGAAAATCCTTGAGCGTTGACATATTGGCTGGATAGTCGTTGCGTTCCTTGACGCACCAGTTGCCGTTGTTCTTGTAGATAGTGACACTCTCTGTCCCTGACGCAAGCGTGATTGATGCGACCTTTGTTGCGTCAAAGGCACTTTCGGGCAGCAAGAGTGCATTTTCGTCACTGGATGCCGCCTCGCTCCAGCCACTTTCATTTGAACGATTCATGAGATAGGCCGCAATGCCGAGAATGGCTGCAGCGACAATTAAATAAATGAGTTGTTTAGGTTTCATGGATATCTCTTTTGAAATGGGGTGGTTAAAGGTTATTTCTGGCGTCTGAGAAATGCGTATGCAATGCCTGCAATTGCGACCAATAGCGGCATCAGCCCGATATTGAGTAGCATGACATTGTTTTCCAAGGAGTCGATGTCCTTGCGCAACTGCTTGCGGACATTTTGCAGTTTCTTCTTTGCCTCGACTTCCTTCTGACGGTATTTTTTCAGGAGATCACGTTGTTCGGCTGAGAGAAGTTCTTTGTCGCCAGGCTTGCGGTCACGCTGGAGTTGACTGATTTGACGGCGGACATCCTGTACTTCGCCTTCGAGTTTGGCGATTTCCTCTTCGAAGCGCTTGTTCGCCTCTTCCTCCATTTTCTTGACACGCGAGAATTGGCGGCTCTGACCTCCGCGTGAACGAATGCCGAAAAGAGCACTGTCACCGCTCATGTATTCAATGAGGTTCTGAGCAAGCGCCAAGTTGTGGTTGACGGGTTGGACAAGGACTTGACCGAATATCTGCTGGCGTTCAACGCAGAGTGGATCGAAGAGGATATCGGCGTCGCCAATAAGCACCACGGCGCTATCCGCTTTGCTTTCCTTAAGCCACCCGCCTTCTGGAGCCTTGGGCGGTTCAGGTGCTGACTTGCCGTCTTCTGCTGGGGCAACGGCGGGATATCCATCGGGATATGCTGTCTTGAAATGCCCCGTGAGTTTAATTGCGAGTTCCTTTTCCAAGTCATCAGCCTTGAGGCGTTTTGACATGTCCATTGCTCCCTGCAAAACCATCATCTTTGGAGCGAAGAGGGATTCCTTGGATGAGTGAATCAGCACGGTTTTGGTCAGTCCATCGGCTGGTGTGCCTTTGAATGAACCTCCGCAGAACATCGCGAGAGTTGTCAACTGGGCAGTCGTAGGGTCTTCTGCATTGATGTACTCCTTGCTGAAATTCAACAGCATCGGATTGCGTTCACGGTTTCCCATGTTTCCTGCCAGAAGGTTGTCCAGGACGATTTGCTCTGTGTCGAATTCGATCCCCCATGCCTTGAGCAGCGTCGGCAGGCTTGACGAAATTGCTGGTGGAGCGTATTGATGCTGTGGCGTCTGCTGTGTCTGGAGGTCTGCGACGCTCATCGGATCAATGTAAGCGATGAGTTTGCCGCCACGAAGGATGAACTGGTCCAACGCGAACATCGTCTGCTCGGAGAGGTTTTTCGGATGAATGGCAACGACGACCGAAATGTCAGCAGCGATTTCCTTTGTATCAACGGGCAATTCGACGACATCGTATGTGCGCTTCAGTTCGCTGATGACAATCCATGCGGGCTTGGATTGCCCCTGGCCCTGCATCATCGCCATGGGATTGTCATAGCCGCCCATGACTTTCAAAGAACTTAGCACGGCGACCTTAGGCTTGTTTGCGCTCTTGACTCCCAAGATGGCGCGTGTGATGTCGTATTCAAGCAATTTTTCGCGGTCAGGGCTTAGGAAGGGTAAGGTTTCCGTGCGATTGCCGCAACTGACAGCGATGCCGAGGTAGATCTGGTCTTCGCCGAAGACATCCATGCTTTTGCCAGTGATGCCGTCAAGTTTGGCTGAATCCTCTGCATCAGTGTCGGGTTTGGGATTCAGTTTCTTTATTTCAAGGTTTTTCCCTGCGAGTTGCTTGTATTCCTGAAGCAGGTCCTCGACTCGTGTGGCGTAGTTTTTGAAGATGACGGGCATTTTCGCCACATCTTTGGAATAATAAAAGCGGATGCTGACTGGCTCAGTCAGGTTCTTGAGGGTGTTTTTCGTTCCATCGGAAAGTGTGTAGAGTTTGTCTGCCGTACAGTCGATGCGGGCGCTGACGGGTTTGAAAATGAGATTGACGATGACAAGGATGACTGCGATGACGACGATGCCGATAGTCGCATTCAGGCAAGTTGAGAGTTTCTTTAGTTTCATGGCTGTGTCCTCCCTTAGTTTCTCTTTTGTTTCAGTACAATGCCAGTCGATACCAAGGCGAATGCCATGAGCGTGACGAAATAAATAATATCGCGGAGGTCCAGAACACCGCGCTGCATGCTTTCAAAATGGAACATGACGCTGAGTCCCGCCGCAAAATCAACTACGCTGCTGGACGCACCCCATTTCAGCAGCAGGTTCGTCACTGGCGGGAAGCCAACGAGTACCAGAAGCAGGCAGGCGACCAATGCTGTTATGAAACTGATGACCTGATTTCGCGTAAAGGCGCTGGTGAGTCCACTGATTGCCAGGTAGGCACCTGCCATGAGGAAACTGCCAATGTAACCCGTAAACATTGGGCCGAGGTCAGGCTCGCCAAGATAGAAGACGGTGATGGGCATTGGTAGCGTAAGAAGCAACGCCAGACCGAGGAATATCCAGCCTGCGAGGAATTTGCCCATAATTGCCTGGAATGGGGAGAGTGGCAGCGTGCAGAGCAATTCAAGCGTCCGCATGCGCCGTTCTTCTGCCCAGAGACGCATTCCGATGGCGGGGACACGAAGCATGTAGAGCCATGGATGCCAAACGAAGAAACGCGTCAGCGATGCTTCATCGGATTGGAAGAATCCGCCCATC
>JAGCTA010000327.1 GCA_017963875.1 Victivallales bacterium
AAAAAATCACCTAAACTGCCAAACCTGTTAGCCAAGAAGCACACTCCTAAAGCATATCGCAATAAGTTGCCCTGAATTCGCAATGCGGACCCAGGTTGATGTTGAACCATTCATCGTGGAAAAACGACGCAAGAAAACCAAGTCAGCGGACATCAATCCACCGTTGTTACTAAACATAATATAGACAACGCAAAACGCAAACTGAAGTTGAAAGGAAATTTCACATAAAACCGCAGTTTTTTTTCATTCGCCCTCAAAGAGGCCATTTCATCAGTGGATTCTGTTTTGGCGACGCGGGTCAAATGCCTCTCGGACGCCCTCCCCGATAAACACGCAAAGCAACATGACGATGAACAGCGCCGCAGACGGATAGACAATCAGCCACCACGCCTCCCGCTGGACCTGCGCCTGCTGAAGCAACTGCCCGAGACTGGGGGTTGGCGGCGGCAGCCCGAAGCCAAGATAGTCAAGCCCCGCGAGGGCTCCTATGGCACCAACCAGCGAAAACGGCACGAATGTCACCAACGGTACCAGCGCATTCGGCAGGATGTGGCGCAGTACGACAATCCACCACGGCAGACCTAGGCACTGCGCCGCTTCAACAAACGGCTGCTTTCTCAATCTGAGCATTTCCGCACGCATGTAATAACTGACTCCAATCCAGTTGAATAGCGCATAACAGGCAATGAGCAGCCAGAACCCCGCGCCAAACAACGAGCCCATCAAAATCACGATGTACAAGAATGGCAATGCGCTCCAGATTTCAATGGCACGCTGCCCCAGTAAATCGACAAGACCGCCAAAATATCCCTGCAGGCAGCCCATCATTGTACCGAAGAACATGGAACTGATGACAAGCACAAGACCGAAAGTAAGGCTGGTTCTCAAGCCATACAGAACACGCGCAAGTACGTCCCGCCCAGCATCATCCAGCCCCATCCAATGATGCGGCACTGGACGGAAAGGATGCTCGACCCGCTCCAGTTCACAATGCAGTTCATATTCGTGGCCGTCCCACCGCAGACGCTTCGACGATGCGTTTTCAGTTGTTGCCGCCGAATCGCCGTACGTTCTCCTGTCGGCCTCGTTTTCCCCTGAATCATGAAATTCACGCTGGATTTCATCGATGATTGACGCCCTGACATCACCAGGCAGTTTTTCCCACAGGCGTTTGCCAAGGGCGGGCGTCTGGCTTCCGCGTTCAAAACGCACCATCATCAATTTCAAATTCAAATCATTGCCGTCATCCGAAATCTTCATCGTGACCCTGCGCGGCGGCTGGCGGCGCTTCTTATATGGCAGCAGTTTCATTTGGACACGCTGTTTCCCGTCCGTTGACTGGCAGGACACCTCTGCCTGCGGCATGTCCTCATTCTTGAACCGCCGATGAATTCCCTCGATGATTTCCGATGGAATCTTCCAGAATTCAGTCAGGCGATGCCCTGCAAAACCGTTGTCTGGCGAGGCAACGAGCGTTTCGCCGCCCTCGAACCCGCCCAGGGTCATATCGGTATCAACAATCACCGCCGAGCCGACGCCTGGCACTCGCGAGAGATAAACATTGACACGACGATATTTCTCCAGTTCAGAACTTTGGACTTGCTCATTCGGAGAGGACCTGAACATCGGCCAGAGCATCCAACTTTCCGCCATGAATTCAGCATTGTCGGCCAACTCCCTGTAGTTTGCCGCGAGTTTGCTGCCGTCATGCAGGAACTCATCCGCTGGATAATAGCGAAACGCGGGAAAATAAAACCTGCCGCGATGACGCAGAAGAAGCGGACGGTTGTTGCAGACGAGTTCCGCGCATAGACTGACCACATACAACACAAGAAGAATCCAGAAGGAAATCCAGGCGCGCCTGAAGGAACGAAAGCGTTTCAGGCGCTTCGCCGTCACGGGATTCAATCTGAACCAGGAGGAAACCATTGTCAAACCTTCAGGCGACCAATCATGAATTCCACCATTTCTTGAGGTTTTCCACTGTTTCCAGAATATCGCGCTTCTGTTCGGGGCCTTCGGCGATTTCCCTCTCAATGATGAGTTCGCCGTCAAATCCCAAATCACGCAGTTTAGGTATGAAGACTGGATAATTGACCAAGCCCTTTCCGACTTGGACCTCGCGACCGAGGTTGTGTCCGTCCGTCGGTACCAGACCATCCTTCACATGGACATTGTGGACATATTTTCCAAACACATCCAAGGCATCGATGGGGTTCCCTTTGCCGTACATAAGCAGATTGGCGGGGTCGAGATTGATTCCGACATTGCCCGTGCCGATATCCTCAATGAAACGCAACAGCACGACGGGCGTTTCCTGTCCAGTTTCAAACCAGAATTCCAATCCCAAAGACTTGCAATATTCTGCGATATCCGTCAGTGCACGCAGAACAGGCTTGTATTCAGGGTCAGTCATGTTTTCGGGAAGGAACCCCGCATGGGTGATGATGGCGCGGACACCGATGGTCTTGGCGAAGTCCGCCCCTTTCTTCAACTCGCAGATGCGGCGTTCACGCCATTCGCGAGGCACCAGACCAAGCGTAATCGGCCCGCGAGTGAAATTCCATTCGCGCGGTGCGCAATATCCCGCCCAAAGAGCGCATGGCTTGACATTCATCGCCTTGCTTTGGGCATTCACCTTGTTTGCCAACGCCTGCGAATAATACAATGAATCCCAGATATTTACCTGGCACGTCGTCAAACCGAGTTCATGCACGCGGTCGAATATATGTTCTTCTTTTGCTGGGCGAAGGCCGTTGATAACTCCGATATTCATTCGTTTTTTCTCCTTTGCGGTCAGTTGATTCAAATTGCCTGTTTATAAACAACTTTTCTTCAATCTATCACAAGACTAATACTTTATCAAGGCAAAATGGCTGTAAAAATCCAATTATAACATTATTTTATTGTAAACGCAATCTTTCATTCCACCTTACCCCCATCCATGAACCAGCACACATACAATGTCTTGGAATACCCTCTGCTGCTTGAGCATATCGCTGGACACGCGCAAAGCAAACTGGGCATGGCAGTCATCAAAGCGCTCCGACCGCAGACTGAACTGGCCGCCATACAGGCAAAGCGCGGACTTTACGCAGATATGCTTGCTTTGCAGGAATCGCCGCAGAGCCTGCCTGGACTGCATATCGAGGACATCTCCGCCCTGCTCCGTATGCTCGCGCCAGAAGGTGCCGTCGCACAGGGGACGGAACTATACACATGCAAAGTGGCTCTGGACATCGTTCACGACGTCCTGAAATTCACACAGCGTGAGGACACGCAGGAATTCAAGTCCATCCAGCGGCTCTGTTCTGGTCTTTCACCATGCTCTCAACTACGGGACGACCTCGCGCGATGCCTGGACACCGACGGCTCCGTGCTTGACAACGCCACGCCAAAACTCCATGAACTGAGGCGGTCCATCATCTCCACCGAACAGAGAATCCAACGGTCACTGGAAACCCTCGTGAAATCCCCTGAACTGGCATCGCCTGGACAGGAAAAGTTCGTGACCATGCGCAATGGCCGCTACGTCATTCCAATACGGAAAGATTCCCACTCGGGAATTTCAGGCATTGTCCATGATTTGTCCCAAAGTGGCCAGACACTGTTCGTCGAACCTACATCGACGCTGCCAATGGGCAACGATCTGGTCAGAATGCGCTCAGAGGAAAAGGACGAGGTCCGCCGCATACTCGCGGCATTGTCAGCGCATGTTCGTCGCTGGTCTGACGCCATACGCACCAACCAGCAGATCATCACGGAACTGGATGCTGCAGCGGCGATCAGCCGTTGGGCGGCGGCGAACCGCTGTACGCTCCCGCGCTTCACGGGAGTTCTGGAATTGCATCAGGCGCGACATCCGCTGCTGTTGGCCCAATTCAGGAAAAATGGCAAAGGGGAGGAAGTCGTCCCATTGGATCTTCAGTTGAACAAAGATATCCGCACCTTGGCAATCACGGGTTCCAACACAGGCGGGAAAACAGTCATTCTCAAAACCATCGGGCTGATATCGCTGATTGCCCAGGCGGGGCTTCCCGTGCCAGCGTCCCCAGATTCGCAGTTCGCAATCTATGAGGCGATCTATGCGGATATCGGTGACGAACAGTCCATAGAAGCAAGCCTGTCAACGTATTCAGGGCATATTGCGAACATCGCCGCCATTCTGGCAGACACACTCGCGAACGGCAATTCGCTGGTTCTTCTTGATGAACTCGGGTCGGGAACCGATCCGCTCGAAGGCGGCGCAATCGCGTGCAGCGTGCTCGCAGAACTTGCCAAACGAAAGGCCTTGACCATAGCGACAACCCATTTGGGAATGGTCAAGAACTTTGTCCATCAACAGCCGCACATGCTCAATGCGGCTGTTCGCTTCGACCTCGAATCGTTGCGTCCGCTTTATATATTGGATTTAGGACGACCAGGCGCGTCCCATGCATTCCATATCGCCAAACGCATCGGCATGCCGCAATCAGTCCTGAAATTCGCGGAAAAGATGCTTACTGGCGAACATCTTCGGCTGGAGGACATGCTATCGCGGATGGAACAGGACCAAAAACTCCTTGCGGAGCAGGCGCGGCAGGTCAAGCAGAACAACGAGGAACTCATCGCGAAACGCGACGAACTGCGCAAAGATTTGGAATCACTCAAGAAAGACAGGAAAAAACTCGTCAACGATGCCTATAAGGAAGCGTCCGCCATTGTGGAAAACACGCGGAAGGACATGGAGAATCTCATCCGAAAAATCCGCGAACAAGGCCGTTCGACCACTGGCGACCAGCAAAAGAAACTTGAAACGGAGGCCATACGTGATACATTGGAATCCAAGGCGAAAAGACTTGACAACGGCCTGCGGGTCACCTCGCAGCGGCCGCAGAATCCCGTTGACAGAAAGACGTTGAAACTCGGTCAGAAGGTCTGGGTTGAAACACTTCAGACGCATGGAAAAATCACGGAACTGAATGAACGGCACACTATTGCCACAGTCACTGTCAACGGCGTGGCATTCACGATGAAGACCTCTGAACTTCAGATGAACAGGGAGTCTGCCGAGGAAAAGGAGCAGCAGGAACCAGTCATAAAGATTTCATTGCCAGTTGTTTCAGGAAAAGTCAATACTGAAATCAATCTCATTGGATTGCGTGTCGATGACGCAGTTCAGAGATTGGATACATTCATCAGCCAGTCGGTCATGGCGCATTTGGACGAAGTACGCATCATCCACGGATTTGGAACAGGCCGTCTTCGGGCTGGCATTCACGCATGGCTGAAGGCCAATCCCTCAGTCCTGAGTTTTCACCTGGGCAAAGATGTCAATGGTTCGGCTGGCGGCGGTGCGACAATTGTCATGCTGAGAAGAGGATAACCAGCAATCAAACAACTTAGGGTGTATTGTCCATTATGACAACAAGAAAAAAGCAATTAGAGGCATTTGCCCGCGATAGTATCGAGCGGCGACAGAACCTGCCGTTGCGCCATACGTATGAGAATGCACAGAAGATATGGTCCACGCTTCCCACCGACATGCCGCTAGACAGACGCTGGGCGCGCATGCACGCAGACCAACTGCTTCTCGAACCAGTCTATCTATTTGACCATGAGCAACTTGTCGGCATGTACTACCTTGTTGCACCCTCTGATCCTTTGCCGTCGCCAGTAATTGTTCCCGAATATCATAATATCGTCCGCTGGCAAGTCATTGAGCAGAATCTCGTCGGCGGCGGTCCAGGCGCGCCTGGTCACATCTGCTGGCATTGGGAACGAATCCTAAGCAAAGGCGTCGAAGGGCTTATGGAGGAGATTGAAAAACATTTGCAAAAAGCCGACACACCTGCGAAGCGCGGGTTCTATGAAGACGCGTTATATGCCTGGCGCTGTGTCCTGAAATGGAACGACATGCACGTCGACGCAATGAAGAAGAAGGCGGAATCCACCTCTGAATCAGACGAAAAGGAACGCCTCGAAAAGTTGATTAAGATTTGCCAGAAAGTACCGCGCCGCCCTGCCGAGACGTTCCACGAGGCCATGCAGAGTTTCTATTTCCAGTACACCGCCGTCATGTATGAAAACATGTATGGCGGCAATGGCCCTGGCCGTTTTGATGTCCTGATGTGGCCGTATCTGAAGGCCGATCTTGAGGCAGGAAGAATCACAATGGATGAAGCGGAAGACTTGATTTTCGAGTTGTTTACTCGGCTGGAAGAACGGCTTTACCGCTTGGATGGCTACGTCGAGAGCATCGTGCTCGGCGGCACGCTACCTGACGGCAGCAACGCCGTCAACCCGCTGTCGTTGCTCCTACTGAAGGTCTATATGGGCATGAATCAGACGCATCCGCACATCTATCCACGCTGCCGCCGCGACGATCCGCCCGAATATCGCAAAGCGTGCATCGACTATCTGCGCAACGGCAAGAACCGCGCTCAATTCTACAATGAAGAGGTGATGCTTGACGCCATCCAGAAGAGCGGCGTGCCTTTCGAGGACGCCATCGACTACGTCGCGGGCGGCTGCATGGAAATTTCCTGCCAGGGCCGAAACTGTGACTTGAATTTCGCTTTTGCCCTGAACATCGCCAAATGGTTCGAGGAGGTCTTCGAACATACTGCGGCAAAGTCTTTTGAAGAACTCTTTGCTGAATTTGTCGGTTTCGCGCGCGGAAAACTTGCCTTCTATACAAAACTCGGCGACATGACAGCAGATGCCATGGCAGCCTACCGCCCCTGCCCGCTTCTCTCAACGCTCATCGACGATTGTCTCGAACGCGGCTGCGACCAGCAGGCGGGCGGAGCGCGCTATGCAGACTATGGGTTCTCACTGATGGGCGTCACAGGCGTCGCAGACCAACTCTTCGCCATCAACGAGGTCGTGTTTAAACAACG
>JAGCTA010000328.1 GCA_017963875.1 Victivallales bacterium
GATAGTGGATATTGTTGAAACTGATTGCAGAAATAAAGACTTCAGCGTAATGACATTCCGCAATGCCCCAAATCAATGCAGAGTTTTTATAAAACGGGGCTCTTTCAAGAAAAACATCAAGAAGTATATTAGTATCTGCAAAAATTTTCATGACCTCAACCCGTATTTTTCTTCAAGAATATCCTCCATTTCCTTCTTGTAGTCCCAATTGTCAGGAACTTTCAAGATGCCAGTCACGGAACGAGTCAATGGTCCAATAGGAATTTTGTCTTGAACCTTTTGATTATGACGTGCAAGAATAAAAGCCGAGAACATTTGAGTTATGCTTGTGTTTTCTTCCTCTGCAAGTCTGTGAGCAAGATCAACGATTCTTTTGGATGGGCGTAAAGTCAATTTTGTTGTTTCCATTGTCAATCTCCTGACGTACTGTTTTTCAAATATTATACGTCATAAAAAACAAAATGCAAATACAAGATTCCTTATCGCATTACCGTGGGTTATTTGCATTACACTGCACAAGCGTCTGGAGGGCGCGACTGCCAGGGGGTCTTTACCTACCCTCATGGGAAACCTAGCGTTTGTCTTTGTAACCTGGGAATGCTCTTTCTGGCCCCATCATCATGCGCCAGGCAGTTGGGCCCGTAGGCATCGCTCCGCTCTCGTCCGGAAGCCGGACTCTTCCACAAAAGCAACATACATAAAACTTCTCGTTGACAACCAAAGCCACTGAGACTGGATCAGGCCTTTTGCATTGGCATGTTCCATGAATGACAATCTGTCCATCGGGAATGGAGAGCAGCCTGTCCTCTGATTCGCGAAGCATATTCTTGTATGTATGGACTGGAATGCTGCTCCCAGCCTCTTCATGATATTTGTTATAAATTTTCAAATCCAATATATCCGCCTCAGACTTATCGCCACGAGTCCTCATACTGTAGCATCTTCCGCATCTCGAACAGATTCTGTAGGAATAATCGCCCTCCTCTTCCACTTCAGACAAGGAAGGATCATCAGACAAGGAAGGATCAGCCGTATTGCCGTCGCCGACACGAATTAGATCGCCAATACCTGTACTGGAATTATATCCTGGAGGTGTTTTCTCCCAGCAATGGCACCAGCCTCGAACACCTACAGAATCATCTGTGGCAGAGGACCTTGCCGCTTTGGGCTCCATGCTTTCCACAGAAGCATTTCCTTCTGTAGACTCCTTTGGGAATCGTTCAGATGCTTCTTTTTCCTTTCTCGCGCGCCGCCGCTCCATCATCGCCGCCCGCTTTTCTGAGCGTTTTGTGGAGACATCTCGCCTTCTGCCGTCGTTTTCCGCAATGAAATCACCGATGGGCTGCAATGGTTCCAGGTCGCCGATATCTGTTTTTTGCGTCTGCCTGAGCTCCCCCGCCTCCGCAGATTTAACAAAGAACGACTTTATCTTCTTCATCAACGAGCGCCTTGGCTTCGGTTCAAGCGCGTCATACGACCGACGTCTGCGTGACTCCTTTTCCTCGCGCATCACGCGTTCCCATTGTTCGATGCCTTTCCTGAACTCCCTGTCTTTCATGAAATCATCGGCGCCAATATCTGCGTCACTATAGATTTCACCACTGAAAAACTGGTCATATGCCCCGTCCACCATCAACGTCACTCCCATTGTGGCATATCCAACTCCAAGCCCATAATTTTGTAAATATGCCAAGGCGCCTCCTAATAAAGTCAAGGCGACACCCGATGCCATGTAGCTAATATTCATGAACGTCGAACGCGCCTCCACCGTGGTAGTTGTGACAAAAGACAGCAGCAAGACACTGGCTATGATACGCTTCAACTTCATGGCAAACCTATTTCGCCTCCAGCAGTTCCCTGAGTTTCATTCCAATCTCGGCTGAGGACGCCCCCTTCTGTAAAACGCCGCCGTCCACTTTCGGCGTGGCGAAATCAATGCTGTCCGCAACGCCGTCCGTGATAATGATTCGACTGCACGAGTTCTTCCAATAGACCGCTGTTCCGTCGGCAATGACCTTCTTGACGTAGTCCTCGACATCCCCCGCTTTCTTGTAGCGCGACAGTTCAGCGTCAATCAGTGCCTTCTGCTTCTCGAACAGTTCGCCGCTTCGACGCTGCTTTTCGCCTTCGGGAGTGATTTGCAGCGCAACCACGTATGTCTGCTTGTCTGTATGGAAAAGCGCACGCCGCTTGAAATCAAGATAGTACGGCGGGTAAGATACATGAATCGTGTGGACGCCCTTCGAGACAACGACCTCCGCAGGGCACCTCCCATACGAAAGGCCGTCAATCTGAACATCTGCGCCGAATACATTGCAGCCGAAGAAAACCGTCACGGTGTCCGCCGCCTTCGGCTCCCATTGCGCGTTGGCGAACGCGGCGAGAAAACGCTCCGCTCACGTTTCGGCGGCGGCATGAAAATGCCCCTCGTAAAGCGCGGTTTTGTCCTGCTGAATCTGTTCCACTGTGTAGTTTCTGCTGTACTGCTGGCCTCCGACGCCGCAGACCGTGTCGCCCGTCGCGCAGTCCACGAGCGCAAGCGCAATACGCGCCTTGACCATCGTGGCAACGGGGGGAACGCC
>JAGCTA010000329.1 GCA_017963875.1 Victivallales bacterium
GTCCTATTTCATTTCGCTCCGTCGCCCCGAGGCCAACGGCAACTGGAAGCGGGACATCCTGGACTACATCGACAAGAACCGCTGGCAGATCTTCGCAGACATCATCGACATCATCCAGCGGCATCATCCGTACGACACGCCGCCAAAGACGCGCTACCCGGAGTTCGAGCAGGAGGTCATGCAGCCGATGTGCGGCGACCCCGTCACCTACCAGCAGGTTCTTGAGAACATGCAGCAGGCGAAGGAAGCCGCCAATATCGAGCAGGACCGCGCCAACCAGATAACCGACGGCATCCGCTGGAAGCTCGCGGAGGTCAACAACTCCATGCAGCCTGCCAACAAATTCTACTGGATTCAGTCGGACGTCTTCAAGAAGTGGGCGCACGAGATTCTCGGAATGCAGGTCACCGCGCCGACCGTCCGAAACTACGCGAGGAACGGCCTGACGAGGAACTTCGACCCGCTGCTGGAGCGGTTCCCGACCTCCACCGCCGACCCGCTTCGCCGAAGCGGAATCATGTGGGTCGGCGAAAGCTCCCAGAGCGAGGCCGCCGCCAGCATTATCGGAATGAAAAGCGGAAAAATCACTTATATCGACCAAAAACCATACGAAAGACACTGAAAATGAAGGAAGCACGACATCCAAAATGCGACATTCGGCTGCTTTTCGATGAGGAAAAGCACGAATACCGGATGTCCGTCGGCGAGACCGCCCCCGCGCCGTGGGAGGAATCGACGCCGCTGCCGTCCGTCACGCAGTTTGTCGCCCACTACTGCAACGCCTTCGACGGCGAGGCCATCGCCGCCCGCAAGGCCGAGCGGAACGGCCAGACCGCCGAGCAGGTCAAGGCCGAATGGACCGCCGCCGCAGACATGGGCACGCGCGTCCACGCCAACCAGGAGCACTTGATGAAGGGCGAGTTCCCGTCCGAGAGGCCGCTGGACGAACGGGAGAAGCGCATCATGGCCGCCGGATGGGACGCCTTCCAGGCCATTCGGTCGGCAGGCTGGCAGCCGCTGGCCGCCGAGCTGATGGTCTTCTCGCCGACCTACAAGCTGTGTGGCACGGTTGACGCCATTTTCCGTCGCGGCCGGGAGTTCATGGTCGCCGATTGGAAGACAAACAAGGCACTTCACGCGCACGGCTATTTGGGCGCGCGGATGAAACCGCCCGCCGAAAACCTGGAGGACTGCTGTCTTTCTAAGTACGGATTACAGCTGAATTTGTACCGGAGGATCTTACTGCGCGACGGATACCTTCAGGCGGACACTCCGCCGCGCATGAACATCATTCACCTGACGCCCGATGGCTTCAAGGTGCATGTCGTCGAGGACATGCCCGAGGCCGACCGATTATTGCTGGACTACATCGCAGGCGACTGGTTCGCCCCGCAACCGCCGTTTTAACCACTAACCCAAGGAGTAGAAATGACCACAAGAGATTCACTCAAGGAGGCTATCAAGAATGTGTTCATCTCGCCGCAGGAATCAAAGGCATTCCAGGAGAGTAGCGATATAAACGATTTATCCCCAAAGGTAGGCGAGAGGATTGAATGCGACGTGTTCGGAAATGGCGCCTATCAGAGCTGCACGCTTGAATCGTGGACGAAAAGCACTTTCAAGGCGAAGTGGGAGGCATTTGGAGCGAAGGTTGTTATTAAATGCGGCTTCAAACGGAGCGGAAAACACTGCTTCTACCGAACGGGGCGAGCAGTATTGTGTTATCAGTTTATAAGAGACGAGAGGTGACAAATGCTGACGCACCTGGCGTTTTTCGCACTCGGTTTCATGACTGCGCTGTTGTGTGCCATGGTAATGGTCTGCTGCGAGAGCGAGAGAATTGACCGCAAGAATAAGAACAAGGAGAAGAAAGATGAGTGACAATAATACCGACATTTCAGTGTGTATTGACAGGATAGAAGAGATTAAAAACTCGCTGGTAAGCTACATGAACGTGTTTCAAGCTCGTCTGAACGACTGCTACGACATGCTTCACAACGCCCCGAACGATGACCTGAATAGGCTCATCACAGCGGGGTTTGTTCCAGGGGCGAGATTCATCTTTGACGGAGAACTTTTTATCACGTTTGTCGGATACACTGAGTTTCTAAGGATGGATTTTCTGGATGAGAAAAAACGTCACATCTATACCGACGTAAAGCCAACGGCCGAACGGATTGATAGGTTCAAAAAGGTGGAGGACAAAAGGGAGGTAACAGATGAGCAATGATAAAGATTTGCAAAATGTCACCATACTGGATGCGTGTTGCGGCGGCAAGATGTTCTGGTTCGACCCGAATAACCCGAACACCGTATTCGTGGACAACAGGCAAGTCGAATGCGAAGCAATCTGGAAATCCTCCAAAGGAAATGCGACGCGATATTTCTCTGTGCGTCCAGACGTGATTGCAGATTTTAGGGCCCTCCCATTTTGCAGCGACTCCTTCTGGCATGTCGTATTCGATCCACCGCATCTGCTCAAAGTCGGCGACTCGGCATGGATGGCAAAAAAATACGGGAAATTACCAGCCGACTGGAAAGAGTATCTGCATGACGGATTCGCCGAGTGCTGGCGGGTGCTGCGCCCTTACGGGACACTAATTTTCAAGTGGTGCGAGTCTGACATCCCAGTCAAAGAAGTGATTGCCGCCATCGGGCAGAAACCGCTCTACGGACATCGCAGCGGCAAACAATCAAAAACACACTGGATGGCATTTGTGAAACTTCCGAAGGTGGGGGAGAAGAACCCATGAAATACAACTGCGTTGATTTATTTTGTGGTGGTGGCGGAACATCCACGGGCATGATAGAAGCCTTCAAGAAAGCTGGCGTGAACTATACGTTAGTCGGAATCAATCATTGGCAGGTTGCAATTGACACAAACAAATGCAACCACGATGGCCAATGGCTTTGCGCGTCGATAGATGCCATCGATCCAACTGACGTGATAACAAGCGGACGACTTGATTTTCTCTGGGCATCTCCTGAATGCACAAATCATAGTAGGGCAAAGGGAGGAAAGCCACGCGCAAACCAGTCACGCTGCCAGCCAGAGATGCTTCTATCGTGGATTAGAAAACTCATCGTCAAACGGATGTATGTTGAGAATGTTCCTGACTTTCTTGACTGGGGGCCATTGCTTGCGGTCGATACGTTGGTTGACGGAAAACTTTACAAGGCTGGCCAGCCAGATCCGCGAAAGAAAGGTGTTCTGTTCCGAGACTGGATTGAATCCGTGAAACGGAGCGGTTACAAGGTTGACTGGCAAATTCTCAACGCCGCAGACTATGGAGCCGCGACATGCCGCGAAAGGCTCATCGTCCAGGCGGTTAGAATTGGCACAGGCGAGAAAATAATCTGGCCAGAGCAGACGCATTCGCGAACACCAGACCTTTTCGTCCACAATAGATGGATACCTGCAAAGGACATCATCGACTGGTCAATCAAAGGCAAATCAATCTTCAAACGCAAACATCCGCTTGCTGAAAACACGCTTCACAGAATTGAAAACGGAATCAGGAAGTATTGGGGACAATGGGCAGAGCCGTTCCTTGTTATCCTTCGCGGAACAGGCGCAGCGCAAATCAAATCAACGGCACGGCCAGTCTCTGAGCCTCTGCCTACACTTTCAGCAGGAGGCGGACACGTCGGTCTAATCGAGCCTTTCCTGACGCACTATCACGGCGGGAAGGACAATGATAGGAGAGTAAGTTCGGTCAATGACACA
>JAGCTA010000330.1 GCA_017963875.1 Victivallales bacterium
CCGTCAGGTCATAACTGTTCAACGCATATTCTGCTGTCAAAGTTACATCGTTGGCAGGCATGCCAAATGAAACAGGAGTCGATTTCTTCTGTTCTGATGTCAATTCGATTCCGTCAGCAGACCATTCTTTAAACGACATTCCCTCTTTTTCTTCCGCTTCAGCCGTCACAATGGAACCTGCGAGGACAGCCCCGCTTCCGCTCCCATTGTTCACTACAAGAATATAACGATGATTCATGTAGTATAGCCAGACTGCCTTGCCATACTTGGGTTCATCGGTCAGCACATAATTATGGGAGTTTTCATCGTATATGAACGCATTGTCCTTGACAATTTCAGAAAAACTCCCCGAATCAACCAGATTCCAGCCATTGTCCAATGCAACTGTCGTCCCCGCTGATCCTTTCAACAAGATAGTCTTTCTTGTATCTGAACACAAGATAAACCCCTGTCCAGGAAGAAGATTCCCTTCATTCGCTGTAAAATGGAGTTTGGGATTCCATACCCAAATTGCACCGATATTCTTGAGCAATTCCATGCTTTCTGCATCTGGGACAAAGTGAACTCCATAGAATCCCCATCCCTTGTTCAGTTCAAGTCTTATCCAATTGCTTCCCACAGAAATATTATCTGGTTCAATAATTTTCTGTAATCCTTTGTCTGAATAACCAATAAAACACAAAAAACAAATGATGAATATATATTTATATAAAACCTGACGCATGGTGAATACCTCTTGTGAATTCTGTTGACCTTTTACCAATGCTCTGTCCCCCATGAAGGTTAGTAATTACACCTATACCAACAAAGTCGTTAAATGACCCCATCGGGATCAAATATCAGTAACCCTAGGTTGAGCGAAGCGAAACCTAAGGGCGCAGGCCTCTAGAAGATTACGACCTCAGAGGTCGAACCTACCTGCCGTGGAAACAAAATTATTACCAATTATAATATATTTGAAAAAATAAAAAAACAAATCAAGCCATGCGTTTTACTCAAAAAGGAATTGAAACCAATTACGATTCAAGTGTCTGCGAATTGCTTTTTATTTTATATCACAATATATTAAATTGGATTGCCTAGACAATGACAGCATGATGATATCATAGTTTTTTCATCAGGAATCAAGTTTCTACTCAACTTCTAACATATTAAAACAACATGAAAGAAAAGAACGAACTTCGTTTTCGTCAGATCCATCTTGATTTCAATACACCGCTTGAAATCAATGACGTCGGTGCAAAATTCGACAGGAAAAAGTGGCAGGACTGTCTGAAACTGGCCCATGCAAATTCCATCACATGCTTTTCATGCTGTCATCATGGCTACAGTTACCATCCGACGGAAATCGGCATGATGCATCCTAAGTTGAAGTTCAATCTTCTGCGAGAACAGGTTGATGCGGCACATGAAATCGGTGTGAACGTCCCCATCTACATGACCGTCGGATACAACAACCGCATTGCGGCATTGGAGCCTGGCTGGCTTCAGATAAATGAGGACGGCATGATTTCCCAGCCTCCCTTCCATGCCGCCTACCGCCTGCTCTGTCTGAATTCAACCTATCTGGATTATGTCTGCCATCTGACTGAGGAAGCGGCACACTTTTTCCGTGATGCGGACGGTATTTTCTTTGACATACTTGTCCAGAACAACTGCTGCTGCCCTCGCTGCATTGAAAGCATGAGGAAACGCGGGTATGACCCAACCAATATCGAACACCGCATGGCTTTCTCCAACGAAGTCATCGAGGAATGCTGCAGAAAACTTAATCTGGCGGCCCGTTGCATCAATCCTGAATGGCCCATCTATCATAACAACACAAATCTTCTCCAGCCAGGAAGACAACCGCTTCTGAAGTATTGCAGCCATATTGAACTGGAGTCACTCCCGACCGCCGCGCATAACTACGACCATTATCCAATGCTTGCAGCATACGTTCGGACGCTTGAACCAGACTTTCTCGGCATGACTGCCAAATTCAATGCGCTATGGGGAGACTACGGCGGTTTCAAGCATCCTAATGCACTGCGATATGAATGCTCGGCAATGCTCGCACAAGGTTCAAAATGCAGCATCGGAGACCAACTCCATCCTTCAGGAGAAATGGATGAAAGTTCCTGCCGCCTCATTGGAGAAGCCTATAAGGAAGTTGAAAAGAAGGAGCCATGGTGCGGTCATGTGAAATCAGCGGCAAACGTCGCTCTTCTTGCGACAAATGCTTTCCAGAAAAAGAACAACTACGATATCAAAAGCGAAACTGGCGTCTGCCGACTCCTTCTGGAAGGACACATTCCCTTCGACCGCATCGACGAAAAACATCCCTTTGACAATTACAAGGTCTTGATTCTTGCAGACAGCCTTCGGCCAGATTCAGAATTGCGCGCACGACTTCAGCAGTTCATCGCCAACGGCGGCCGATTGATTCTTTCTGGCACATCAGTGCTCAAGGCAGAAAACGATGAACTTGCCTTCGATCTGCCAATTCAGATTGAAGGCATGACAACAGAATACCCCAATTTCGTGAAATGTGCTCCTGACATCAAGCCAGATGGCGTCGATTCCCCTATTGTGATGTACTATCCTTCCATGAAAATGAAAGTGTCTGGCGGCAAAAGCCTAGGGGAAATCTATGATCCCTATTTCACAAGGAGTTACCTGCATTTCTGCTCGCACATTCATTCGCCTGCAAAGACCGAGCCATCTGGATATGACGCAGGCATCCTTACGGACAACATCCTCTATTTCGCGCACCCTGTCTTTGAGTTATATGCGGCTTACGGACAAGTGATATTCAAGCAATATGTCCTTAATGCAGTTCATGCGCTGATCGATGACATCCTGCAGGTCAAGACGACATTGCCGTCACAAGGACGCGTGACCATCATGGAACAGGAAGCAGAACGACGCTATGTTGTTCATGCGTTGTATGCCAATACGATACTTCGCGGGATGTCCGTGCCGCCCATCGCCCCCGAGCAGACTGCGGCAAGGCCATACGAAGTCATTGAGGATCTGGTTCCCCTTTACGATCAGGAATTCGCACTCAGACTGCCTCGTAAAATCCATCGGGCGATGCTTCAGCCACAGGGAGAGGAAATCCCATTCAGTTATGATGGCGATGTTCTGAAACTGACCTTGAAAAAACTATTGTGCCACCAGATGATCGTCCTTGAGTACTGACTAAATCGCACGTCAAGAATACCATCACTTATTCAATCCCCATGACCGTGTATCCTGCGTCCTCTACAGCGGTCTTGAGGACTTCTGGCGCAATGCCAGACGCAGAACTAACAACAGCGTTCTTTTTTTCCAATGAGACTGTCACACCAGTCACGCCAGGGATTTTCGCCAAAGCGTCATTCACATGCTTGACACAGTGCTGACACATCATGCCGTCAATGGATACAGTCTGTTTCACTTCACTTTTTGATGTTGTCATTGTGGGTTGCTCCTTTTTTATATTTCGATGGAAAAATCTTAGACGAAGCGCATTGGAAACGACGCAGAATGAACTCGCGCTCATCGCAACCGCTCCGAACACTGGCTTGAGCAGAATGCCAAATTTGAAGAATACTCCTGCCGCCAACGGAATGCCGCAGGCATTGTAGAAAAACGCCCAGAAAAGATTCATCTTGATGTTTCTGATGGTCGCTCGGGATAGTTCAAATGCCTCCACGACACCGTTAAGGTCGCGGCCTGAAAGCACTACATCTGCCGATTCAATGGCGATATCCGTCCCTGCCCCAATGGCAATGCCGATATCCGCGCGCGTAAGCGACGGTGCGTCATTGATGCCATCGCCAACCATCGCGACATGCCGTCCCTGCGCCTGGAATTCCCTCACTATGCGTTCCTTGTCCTGTGGAAACAGTTCAGAGCGAACATCATCAATGCCAAGTTGAACGCCAACGGCCTCAGCCGTGCGACGATTGTCCCCCGTCAACATGACCACGTTCAGACCATAGCCGCGCAGTCTTGAAATCGCAGACTTCGCCGTTGTCTTTGGGACATCTGCCGATGCGATAATACCAAGGACATGCGTATCGTCCGTAAGGAACAACGGAGTCTTCCCCTGTGACGCCAGTGCCTCTGCCTTTTCAAGCCAGTCGTCGCCTTTTGAATCAAGCATTTCCAGCGTACGGCGATTGCCAAGATGGTACTTCGTACCATCGAACACGGCTGAAACGCCCTGCCCCTCGGCTATACTGAAATCTTTCGTTTCACCTGGCTCAATGCCCTGCTCCCGTGCATATTGCGAAACCGCCTGCGCCAGCGGATGCTCCGAACCATATTCAAGACTCGCCGCAATCCTCACAAGGCATTCTTTGCTAATATGTTGTGCTGGAATGACATCAGTTACTGTCGGATGCCCCTCCGTTATCGTACCTGTCTTGTCGAGCAGTATGGTATCGGCATGATGAAGACTCTCTAGGGCCTCGGCATTTTTAAAAAGGATGCCAAGTTCTGCGGCACGCCCAGTTGCCACCATGATGGCGACTGGTGTTGCAAGGCCAAGCGCACATGGGCAACTGATGACAAGCACTGCAATCGCGCGTTCCAGCGCAAAGGTGAAATCCTGTCCGCACATCATCCACACAATCGCCGTAAGAATCGCTATCATGATGACTGACGGGACAAAGATACCTGCGACTCTATCAGCCAGTTTGGATATTGGTGCTTTCGATGCCGCCGCCTCCTCAACCAGTCGGATGATTTTCGCAAGCGTTGAATCCTCTCCGACGTGCTCCGCGCGAATCTTCAGGAAGCCGAGACCATTGACCGTGGCTCCAGTCACAACATCCCCGACGCTTTTCTCAACGGGAATGCTCTCTCCTGTAATGGCGGACTGGTCCACTGCGGAATGTCCCTCAATTACAACACCGTCAACAGGGATTTTCCCACCAGGCCTCACGAGCACCTCATCGCCGACAACCAACTCTGCCACAGGGACATCAGTCTCTTTTCCATCCCGAAGAACAGTCGCAGTTGCAGGAGCCAACTCCAGCAAACGGTCGATGGCATCTCCTGTACGACCTTTCGCCCGTGCCTCCAGCCATTTGCCAAAAGTAATCAACACGACAATCATGGCTGAGGAATCAAGGTAAACATTCATCCCGCAAGCCATTATCTGCGTCCAGTCCCGCTCGGGTGCGCCGAGAGCCAAAGCAATTCTGAAAAGCATTGCAATGCCATAGACATACCCAGCCCCTGCACCGATGGCGACCAGCGAATCCATGTTCGGCGTCAACCGTAAAAGACGCTTCAGACCATTCTCGAAAAAATGGCGGTTAATGACATGGATGGCAGTACACAACAGCAATTGAATCAAGACGTTGACAATGACATAGCGACCATTCTCTGTCAACGGATTCAGCACCTGTGGCAACGGTCCTCGAAACAGCCCCCACAACCCAATGTAGGCCAGTGGAATCAAAAGAAGGAACGACGGCACCAGACGAGCCTTCAAAGAAGAAATCTCCTGTGCGGCAACATTGTCGTTCCCACGAGACGCTTTTTGCCCCGCTCCTTGCACAACCGCACCATAACCAGCCGCTGCAACGGCATCGCAAACAGCCTGCGTGTTCGTCACAGATTCGTCAATCTCAAGATCCATCGTGTTCCGAAGAAGATTCACATTGACGCATGAAACACCCGCAACAGCACCTGCCGCTTTCTGGACATGCGCCTGACAAGCGGCGCAAGTCATCCCTGTAATGTCAAATCTGACTTTTTTCATCTACTGTCTTCATGTTTCTCTTTTTACTACGTGGAGGAAGTTTAGTCCAAGTCGGAGCAGACCGCACAGCCGCGTGAGCGGCGGAGGACGGGGAGCCGTGGGTGAAGCGAAACAGCAGAGCGGTGGAGCGAAACCCACGGAAAACAGCGTTAATGTTGTGAGAGCCGCGTTAGCGGCGGAAGGAACCCATCGCTACAGCGGACCGCAGCCGCGTGAGCGGCAAGCGGAGCCCACAGTTCACCCCTGCCCCACGTCTCCTACAACCGTCACGCAAGTGCAATCATCGCACGGTCAGCCAGCACCAGCGGCGAATCGCCACAAGGGACGTCCAAGAAAAGCGTCCGCCCACCGCATTCGCAAATATTGTCATCATGTATTTTATAGACTGCGCCTGAGATCGGGTCGATCAGCACGGGATTCTTCAGTTTGAAACCGTTTATGATAATATCCGCGCGGCCCATGAAATCGCCGTCACCAGGGATGCCCGAACGGTCCCAGTAGACGACTTGGTGCGCGCCGTCTGATTTCCTCTCAAAGGCACTTGCGTGCATGCGGTTCAGATAACGCGCGGCGCAGCCGCCTGGAATCTGCTCCAGGCCGTCGTTGAAGAGCGTCGTCATGTTGATGATGGCGCCGTAGGCGAGTTTCGGACGAATGACCTTGTGGTTCTCGTCCGCCATCAGCAGCCCCTTGCGGTTGATCTGGCGGCCGATGTGATTGAAGTCGCAGACCGTGAAGACAGAGGAGAACACATCCATGCAGTAGTCGCCGATGAAGCGCCGCAAATCCCACTTCGCCTGAGTCAGCTCTGTCCACGGATAGTGTCCGAGTGCGAATCTCTGTGTCTCCTCCGACGGGCAGCCGTTTTCACCCTGCCAC
>JAGCTA010000043.1 GCA_017963875.1 Victivallales bacterium
GCCGGGGGACTTCCAGGAACGGCATCAGACGTCAACCATAGGCTGCATTCAAAAAATAATCAATTTTTACAGAAAATCACACCATAGAATCTGAAAAACAGTAAAAATCGCCATATATTATACAGCAATCGTTCAAAAATTTTGTTTTGGCACGATGCTTGCTAAATGTCAATCCTTGACCAAAAGTCTTTCAGATTTGACCAAAGCAAGAGGAACGGCAATGAAACTAGCGGGATTGGATTTCGAGACGGCCAACGGGAAAAGCGGCAGCATCTGCGCGGCGGGCTGCGCGATTCTCGACAATGGCGTATTGACGGAGCGCAAGGAGTGGCTGGTCTGCCCACACCGGGGCTACCGCTGGATGCGTGACGACTTCACGAACATCCATGGGATTACCTATTGGGACATCTGCAACTGCCAGGAGTTCTGCGCCATCTGGCCCGAACTCCAGCGGATGCTGCTTTCCGCGAATTACGTCATCATCCACAACGCGCCTTTCGACCTGGGGCACTTGCGCAGCGTCCTCGAACTGTATGAACTGCCGCCTGTGGAGTTCGACTACGCGGACAGCCTGGTCATCAGCCGACGGCTCTTTCCCGACCTGCCGTCCCACTCGCTGGATGTCATGGCCGAGCACTTCGGCATCGTCTTTCAGCACCATGACGCCATGGAGGACGCCATGGCCTGCGCCTCCATCGCCGCCCGCACTGGCATTCCCAACGATCTTATTCGGCATTTTTCTACAGGAGAAGAGCAACCATGAACAAGACTTTGATTCTGACGGGGTGGAAATACACCGACTACGCCGTCGCGGCGGCGTTGGCCCTGCGGCATTATGGCAACGCGGACATCCTCGGCATGAGCCGACGACGGCTGCCGGAGTATCTGGACGAAGTAACCGGCTACTCGGAAATCGCCATCCTGGGCGTCTCCCTGGCTGGCGATGCGGAACGACTGGCGAAGGCACTGAAACGCCTGAAGGAAAACAAGGCCAAAGTGCGCTGGATCAGCGCTCTTGACTTCCCCGAATGGATGGGAGAGGATGTCCGCAGGAATCTGGACAGTTTCATCAGCCCATCGGGAAGCGTCACTGACGCGGTCGCGGAGTGCTTCCAAATGGACGACTCGGCGCTGGCCGTCTATCTCGATGCAAAGCATCCCCTCGGCAAAAAGTACCAGGAGTTCATGCGGGCGGCGGAATACTGCTATCGGAACTATCAGGACGAGCAGGCCTACCCGCGCGTCATCCGGCACCTTGCCGCCGAAGACCCGGAGAGCAAGTGGACGGAGAGTGAACGGCGCATGATTGAACACTACCGTCGCTATGGCCATCGCGAACTGCTCGGCAAAAGCGACGCCATCGCCGCCCTTCAGGAAAGAATCAATACTATAGCACCGCATGAGCACGCCAGAGTCTTGATCCTCGGCGAGAGCGGCACGGGCAAGGAGACGGTCGCCCAGCAGATTCACTTCAAGTCGAAGCGCGGTCAGGACGGCGAGCCCTTCATCGCCTTCAACTGCGCCAATGTGTCGCCCAACCTTCTGGAAAGCCGTTTCCTCGGCCACGAGAAGGGCGCGTTCACCAACGCATACGAGGCACGACCTGGACTCTTCGAGGTCGCCAACGGCGGGACGCTCTTCCTGGACGAAATTGGCGAACTGCCCTTGGAGGCGCAGGGCATCCTCCTGCGCGTGCTGGAGGAGGGACGCTTTCAGCGCGTCGGCGGACATGCGCACGAAATCGAGGTGGACGTGCGAGTCATCGCGGCGACCAACCGCGACCTCGCCTCGATGGTCCGAAGCGGCAGATTCCGTGCCGACCTCTACTATCGGCTATGCGTCGTCCAGCTCCGCGTGCCACCCCTGCGGGAGCGCAAGGAGGACATCCCCCGCATCGCCTACGCCTATCGGGAACGCAATGGCATGGGCGGACGGCTCACCTCGGCTCAGGTGGAGGCGCTGCAGTCATACGACTTCCCCGGCAATGTCCGCGAACTGAACAACTTGCTGGAGCGCGCCTACGTCCTGGGCATGAATGACTACAGCGAACTCATCCGCGAACACAAGGAACTCAATGCCGCATTACTGCCCCAGGAAAAGGCGGAGGTCCCCGACAACCTCGAGGAGGCCACGCGCTACCACGTCAAGCGCGTCTATGAAAAGTGCTCCAACAACATCACCAAGGCCGCCGACGCCCTCGGAGTCTCGCGAAATACCGTGAGAAAGTACCTGGAATAACTTCAGGAACAAGCGATAATGAGCGATCGAAATGGATGCAGCAAAAATTGTTGATCAGGAAAAGAAATTAGTTGAACAGGAGGAAAAATTATTTGCGGAATGGCGAAAGTGTACTAAGAATTTTGTCATTGATGGCATCATTGATGTAAAAACATTTTTACAGCAGCCTTGTCATTTTGTCTTCGTCTTGAAGGAGACAAATCAAATGGGTAAAACGCCATTGACAAGTTTCTTACGAGACGGCGCTCCAGGAAATGGAGGACATACGTGGAATCCTGTATGCAAGTGGCTTTCAGGCGAAGACAAGATTTTCTCACAAGAGGATAGAAGACAGATATTGGCGAGAAGTGCGGTCATGAATCTGAAAAAGGAGGATGGCGGTTCTGGTACAAACATGCAAAAGTTAAATGATGTTGTAAAAAAGGATAAGGATTTCATCAAAAGACAATTGGAGATTTATTCAGAACTTTCTCCAGTGGTGTTTGTGTGCTGTGGTTCTGGCTTGCTTTCAATGCTAAATACGCATGTATTAGGGAACATTGACCTTCACCCGAATACGTCCATGCCCTATGCCAAACCTGATAATCGTGAAGTGTATTATGTGGCATTTAATCACCCAAATTGCAGAAAGCCAAGCAAATGCATGATAAAAAGATTCAAAGAGATTACATCCTTGATATCTTTCAATTTGTAAACGTGGTTGGTAAAATTGAAGACTTTACCTAGGTCTAAAAGAATCTTCTTAAATTCCCTCGTAATCCATCGGTCATGCGCCGTTTGCCATCCGTGGCAATCAATTTGAATCCCTTACATTTTGTAAGGATTTCGTTTCCGGCTTTCATTAGGCGGTTTTCAGGACATATCAGTAGTTGCGGGCGTCCGAAGTGCCGCTGACCGCGCCAACGACATCCACCACGGCCCATGGCAAACCATCATTGGTTGTCTGCGGTGTCCCAGACCGCCCAGATTTCACGATCGTTGTAGAAGCGAAAAGAGAGTTTCTGGGTCATATTTTCACCTCCGTTGCGTCAACTTCCGTGAAACTGATGTGCTCGTTCTCCTCCACTGACATCCAAGATTAAAAGAAATTAAAACTACTTATTTATTATAAATATATTAGTTAATTATTAAACCCGCATTGTCTGCCAACCGATGCGGGCATCATTTTTTCTATATCACAGAGAACCGAGATTTTGAGCCCTTACAGCGAATTGCCCTGGATATCGCACGGTTTTGTCAAGCTTTTCTTTCACAGCTTTCAATGTACTTCTTGACAATATCGGGCGACTATTGGCAAATTTAGACCACCAAAAGAAGCATTCTCACCACTTTGAAGCACGTTTTTGCAATTGTTCATAGAGGAATGTTCGTTGGCATGATGATTGCTGTGGCACAATGCCCCTTATGGTGCATGGGCACGTCGTTTGTCATACCGCACCCGTCCCATCGAAAAACTTGCCTTCAGTTCCTTGCCAAGAGTTTCTATTTCGTCTTCTTTTCAGAACGAATGAAGACGAAGTGGGTCATGTCATCCGAAGAGTTCCTGAAAGAGTGCGTCACCAACACCAGCGGGAAGAACAAGGGGAAACAGGCCAGAAAACACTGACGAGCATTCTGATGTCATTGAGAGCCTATTACAATTATCTCTTGTTCCGTCTTGGAGTGCGAAAGGTTCTGCCCGCCAGGTTTATCAATCGCCTTCCCGTGCAGGAATGCGGTGAGGAACTTGTGTCATGCCAAGGAAAGTATGTCAGAAAGACAGTATGCGAAATGCTAGCCAAGGCGGAGCGTCTGCTTCCTAACGGCTATTCCATCAAACTCCTCGATGGATACCGAAGCGAAAAGGAACAGCTACGCCGTCGTGAGCAGTTATTTAAACAACTTGATGCCGAACATCCTGAATGGACGGCAGACGAGCGTGAGCGATACGTCAATCAAAGCATTGCGAAAAAGAGCGGGCACAATACAGGTGGAGCAGTCGATGTCATTCTTGCGCATGAAGGAAAGGAACTTGATTGCGGAACCGCATATCTGGAATTCACGCCTCTGACGCGGACAGATGCCAAAGGCTTGACAGACATCCAGCAAAAAAACAGGGAAATGCTGTTTCAGGCCATGACCGCCGCAGGCTTCGTCAACTATCCTCTTGAGTGGTGGCATTACTGCTATGGCGACAAGATGTATGCCGCATACAAATGCCTACCGCTGGCACAATATGGAAGCATTGAAAGAAGCATGAAGAATGATGATGTTCATGAATGAA
>JAGCTA010000331.1 GCA_017963875.1 Victivallales bacterium
GCGAGGAAATCGCCAATGACCTCCGACCGAAGTTGCAGGGACGATATCCTGGCGCAACCATCCGCGTTGACGCAGGCATCAGTTTCTTCACGCGACTGATGGGAGGCGGTGCCGATTCACGAGTCGAATTCGATGTCCGTGGTTTCGACATGGAGACGGGCGACGCCCTTGCAAAACAGGCCCAATACATCCTTGAGAACATTCCTGGTGTCACGGATGTCCGTATTTCACGTGAAACAGGAACTCCAGAGGAGTTGTTCGGCATTGACCGCGTCAAGGCTTCTGCATTAGGATTGGACGTTGACGCGATTGCCAGTTTCCTCGAATGCTCGGTCGCAGGAAAAACGGCGTCATATTTCAGGGAATCAGGTGATGAATATAAGATTCTTGTGAAAATGGAAAATGCCGACAAACTGTCCTTGTCTGAAATCCATGACCAGATTCTGACAAATAATGAAGGAAAGCCCGTCAATCTCCGCAATGTCACCACCACGGCTTCCCGAAAGGGCCCCGTGCGCATTGATAGAAAGAACAAGGAACGTATTGTCACACTGTTCTGCAATATCGATTCAGACAAGACGGACATTGGCACAGTCACTGCCCTTGCCCAACCGAAATTGGACGCGTTGCTGAAGCCGAACGATTTCTCCATTGTCCCCGCTGGCAACTGGGAGGATCAGTTGGAGGCCTTCAGGCAATTGGCATTGATGTTCGTGCTGGCGATTGTCCTCGTCTATATGGTGATGGCATGTCAGTACGAGTCATTGATGGACCCGTTGGTCGTCATGTTCTCCGTGCCTCTAGCCTCCATCGGCGTTCTCACGATGCTTTTTATTACACGCACAAGCATCAACATGCAGAGTTCCATTGGCTGTATCATGCTCGCGGGAATTGTCGTCAACAACGCCATCATCTTGGTTGACCAAATCAAGCAACTCAGAGAAAACCATGGATGGAATGTCTATGAAGCCATCATAGAGGCCGCCAGAAGACGTCTTCGCCCAATTCTCATGACGACGATGACGACAGTCCTGGGCCTTGTCCCAATGGCTCTAGGCCTTGGAGAAGGCGGCGAATCCACAGCGCCGCTCGCACGTGCCGTCATCGGCGGATTGACGTCCTCAACGCTTGTCACGCTCATCTTCATTCCAATTGTATATATGGTCATTCGTGGTGGCCTAAAAGACATGCGCGCAGCAAAAAACAAGTAAAAGCCTAAATTTGGGTCTTGACTCTTGTTTTGACCATAGAATTCGGTCCACAAAACCGCACTGGCAATGTGCAGACCGCCATGGATTGCGCTGCGATGCTGGCCGCAAAGCGGACTGAATGGTATCTTACGTCTGGTAGGCTTGCCTCATTTCCTATTTTTGGGGGAGGATTTTTTTTTGAGTTCTCTGGCAATAATTGTCTTGCAGACCACCTTTAGTCCCCCTAGCCCCTCTATTCCACTAGCCTCTCTAGAATCTTTAGCCCCTAGCCCATCTAGAACCTCTAGGAAAACCAAGTATATAGTTTTCCTTTTTTTTCTTCATTTTTTTCTCAATTCTGGGTTTGCCTTTCGCGTGCGCACGCGTATATTATAATATTGTTCGCGTGCACGCCCGCACGTGCGAGATTTTAAATTGTTTTCTTATCCTTTTTTATATTCCATCCATTCAAACAACAGAGACACTCAACACATGGCCGACCCAGACTCCCAGGAAATCACCCCACCCGTCGCTCCAGAAACACCCGTCGCCACAGAAACAACTCCTCAGGCATCGGAATACAATGCCAGCCAGATAACCGTTCTGGAAGGCTTGGAAGCAGTCCGCAAACGCCCGTCAATGTACATTGGAGACACACATGAACGCGGTCTCCACCATCTCGTCTATGAAGTCGTTGACAACTCCATTGACGAAGCGCTGGCGGGTTTCTGCAAAAACATCGAAGTCACCATCAACATCGACAACTCCATCACCGTCGTCGATGACGGGCGCGGTATCCCTGTGGACATGCACCCCATCGAAAAGAAACCCGCCTGTGAAGTCGCGTTGACGATTCTCCACGCGGGCGGCAAATTCAACCACTCCGCCTACAAAGTCTCTGGCGGCCTTCACGGCGTCGGCGTCTCCTGCGTCAATGCGCTTTCCGAATGGCTGGTATTGAAAATCTGCCGAGACGGCTTCGAGCACCAGATGAAATTCTCCCGTGGCAACACCGTCAACAAACTGGAAATGCTCCGTTCCACCGACAGGACGGGCACAACGGTCACATTCAAGCCAGACGCGGAAATCTTCTCCGTTACAGAATACAAGTGGGACATCCTCTCCAACCGCCTTCGCGAACTCGCCTTCCTGAACGCAGGCATCCGCATTACGCTCAAGGACATGAGGACTGACCCCCCGCGCGAAGAGACGTACCATTTTGAAGGCGGCCTCAAGGAATTCGCCGCATATCTCAACAGCGGGAAGACCGTCCTGCACGACGTCATCTATTTCCAGACAGTCAAATCCGATTTGGAAGCGGAAGTCGCCATGCAGTACAACGACGGCACGACGGAGAACATCTATTCGTATGCGAACAACATCAACACCATTGAAGGCGGCACGCATCTGACGGGCTTCCAAGGAGCCATCACGCGCTGCATCAACAATTACATCAAGACAATACCAAAATACAAGAACGAACCTGCGGTCACTGGCACAGATGTCCGCGAAGGCCTCGCCGCCGTCATTTCCGTCAAAGTCAAGGACCCGCAATTCGAAGGCCAGACAAAGACGAAACTCGGCAACTCCGAAGTCGCAGGCATCGTCGGATCGATTGTCTATGACACGCTGACAACCTACTTTGAGGAGCATCCGCAGGAAGCGACTCGCATCGTCGAACAGACGTTGCTGGCCTCACGCGCACGCGAGGCCGCCCGTAAGGCCCGTGAAAATACGCGGCGCAAATCGCCGCTGGAAGGCAATTCGCTGCCAGGCAAACTCGCGGACTGCTCCGACAAGGACCCTGCGCTCTGCGAACTCTTCATCGTCGAGGGACAATCCGCAGGCGGTTCCGCCAAATCGGGCCGTTGCTCGCGCTTCCAGGCAATCCTGCCCATCCGAGGCAAGATTCTGAACGTCGAGAAGGCGCGCATGGACCGTCTCTACGCCAATCAGGAAATCTGCACGCTGATCACCGCCATCGGCGCTGGCATCGGCAACGCGCCAACGGAAGACAACAAGACCGACTGCTGCGACCCGTCAAAGGCGCGCTACCACCGCATCGTCATCATGACCGATGCCGATGTCGATGGTTCGCACATCGCCACGCTGTTGCTGACGTTCTTCTATCGTCACATGAAGCCGATGATTGAGGCGGGGTACATCTACATTGCGCAGCCGCCACTGTTCAAGGTGACCAGAAAGAAGCACGATGAATACGTCGATAACGAAGACCAGTTGGCTGGCATCCTGTTGAAACTCGGCTTGCAGGACGTCACCATCCTGCTGCCCGACGGCACGCAGATTCCCGTCGATTCAATCGCGCAGGTCATCCAGAACATCCGCGAATTCATCCGTCTGGCGGAAAATCTGCACCGCTATGAATTGAAGACGGAGGACTATATGGCAAAGGCGAAGGAACTCGGCAACCGTTTCCCCGAATTCCTTATCAATGTCCGTGAAATGAATGGTTCGACAACATCCCATTTTGCCGTCTCCACTGAAGAGGAACAGGCCATCATTCAGGAAATAGAGGCAAAAATCAAAGCGGAACTTTTCCCGAACGGCGCTACGGAAGAAGACTTGCAAGGATTCAATTCCGCCAATTTCATCGATACGCTCCATATCGCCGAAGCGGCGACGATGCAGACTATTGCCGAACAACTCGTCCAGGCGGGACTCAATGTCGATGCAATGTTCACGCCCTCCGAAACGCCCGTCGCAACAATTTCACAGGGCGAAAAGCAGACAACGCAGGTGTTCTCGCTGTCGGAGATATTCGACAAAATCATCGCCATTGGTCGTCAGGGCCTGACCATCCAGCGGTACAAAGGACTTGGTGAAATGAAGGCAGAGCAACTTTGGGAGACAACCATGGACCCGACACGCCGCAAGATGCTCAAAGTCACCATGGACGACGCGGTCAAGGCAGAGAAACTGTTCACGCTTCTCATGGGTGACCAGGTCGAGCCACGCCGTGAATACATCGAAATGCATGCGGAATCCATGAAGAACCTGGATATCTGACATTGCGGAAGTTGCGACGGCGTCCTCGCCGTCCATAACACAACCGCGCAAAATCATACCGTTTAACCAATCATCAACACTTTCAAATAGAAGAGCACCACAATGTCAGAAGAAAACCAAACCAACGCGCCCGCAGGCAAGGCAGGCAAAATCGACAAGAAGGCGGAAGGCTTCACCAGCGAAAACATCGGGAAGAACGACAAGCCCTCGACCATCGAGGACATCATGCACTTCTCGTATCTGCAATATTCTCTTTCCGTAAACGTCGGACGAGCCATCCCCGATGTTCGCGACGGCATGAAACCTGGTTCGCGCCGAATCCTCTACGCAATGCATGAACTCGGCTTCGGCAAGAGCCACAAGACGGAAAAGTGCGCAAAGGTCGTCGGTTCCGTCATCGGTAACTACCATCCACACGGCGACCAGGCGGTCTATGATACGCTGGTCCGCATGGCGCAGGATTTTGCCATGCGCGCCCCATTGATTGAAGGTCAAGGTAACTTCGGTTCCATCGACGGAGACCCGCCCGCCGCCTACCGTTATACGGAATGCCGTATGGAACGCCTTGCAGAAGAACTTCTTGCGGATTTGGACAAGGACACGGTCGATATGCTCCCGAACTTCGATGAAACCCTTGTCGAACCCGCTGTCCTTCCCGCGAAATTCCCCAATCTGCTTGTCAACGGCTCGACAGGAATCGGCGTCGGAATGGCGACGAACATCCCAACGCATAATCTCGGCGAAGTCATTGACGCGACTGTCGCGCTCATTGACAACCCACGCATCTCCATTCAGGAACTCATGCGCTATCTCCCTGGCCCCGATTTCCCGACGGGCGGCATTATCCAGGGCATCCGCTCCGTCATCCAACTCTACGAAACGGGGCGCGGCTCCATCAAACTGCGCGGCAAGGCGACCGTCGAGGAACATGACGGACGCGAGCAAATCATCATTACGGAAATCCCATACGCCATCAACAAAGAAGAGATGGTTAAGAAAATCGTCGAGTTGATCAATGACAAGCGTATCACTGGCATCTCCGATATCAGGGACATCTCCTCGTCCGAAGTCGGCATTCGCATTATCATCGACATCAAGCGTGGTGCCATCGGCTCCGTCGTATTGAACCAATTGTATTCGCTTTCGCCATTGGAGAGCAACTTCCCCGCGCAATTCCTCGTTGTTGACAAGAACCGTCCAAGGACCTTGAATCTCAAGCAGATACTCGATGCGTACCTTGACCACCGCGAGGAAGTCGTCACACGCCGTACGCGCTATCTGCTCAACGTCGCAGAAGAGCGCGACCACATTGTCCAGGGCTTGCTCATCGCGCAGGCGAACATTGATGAGGTCGTCCACATCATCCGTTCGTCACCGAACCGTGATGTCGCCGCCGTCACCTTGCAGGAACGTTTCGAACTATCCGAAAGGCAGGCGAAGGCGATTCTCGACATGCGCCTGTATCAGTTGACCAACCTCGTCGTTGACCAACTCAACGCGGAGCACGAGGACCTTTTGAATAAAATCGCCTACTACAACAAACTGCTTTCAGACCGTGCGGAAATCATTGGCGTCATCCGCAACGAACTACTTGAAATCAAAGCGAAATACGATGACCCGCGTCGCACGCTCATCGTCCCAGGCGAGTCCGAAATCAACATGGAGGATCTCATCGCCCGCGAAATCTGCGTCATTCCAATTTCTGCGACTGGCTATATCAAGCGCGTATCCGCAACGGAATACGACACGCAGAACCGTGGAGGCAAGGGGCATAAGGGCATGAAGACGAAGGACGAGGACTTCGTCAATCTGCTCTTAACCTGCTGCACGCATGACTACGTCCTGTTCTTCACCAATAAAGGCCGGGTATATAAGATGAAGGCATACCAGATCCCGGAGGCATCCCGTATCTCCAGGGGCACAGCTAGTGTTAAC
>JAGCTA010000332.1 GCA_017963875.1 Victivallales bacterium
CTCCCAATGTGGCGGGATTTCAATGTCATCATCGTCCTGAATCTCGGATTCTGTTTTCTCATCCGTCTGCCTTTCGAAGAAGTAGCATGAAACCTGGCAGACGCCTTTTCGGTATTTCAGTGGCTGACCGCTAAACGGATCAAGCGGAAGAACGTCCAGAGAATCTGGATAAGTTCCCGTTCGCCGCTTCTGCAATTCCGCCGCGATGAGTCCACGCAGGATACGGCAGGACGCGATGTAATAACGCTTCTTCTCGCCATCCCTGTTCAATGAAGAACAAAACATATCCACCAGAACACTGCCCGTCGCCTTTTTGGGAAACTGGTCGAATGTCGTGGCTTTCATCGCCCTGGCATAATCCCTCGCGCTCTTGGCCATCAGCCACCATTCCTGTGGAAAAAAGAAACGAATCGACTTGTAATAAATCCAATAACCCCAATTTTCACTCTCCTCCTGCCCCTTCAAATGCTCGACGACCACAAATTGCAACGCATCCAATCCGATAACCGCCTCTGAATAGAGAATCATCTTCTCATGTTCCTCGAACCTTTCCTCCAACTGAAGCAACTGATTCGATTGCTCCTCCAGCCATTTGTCAGGAGGAAGCCCCGAATCCAGCAGTTTGGCCAGCATTTCGTTCCGAATCCCTCCGACGACCATCCCAACTAAATATCCACTATCACTACATTCCTTGTTGAGGAAATCACACAGAATGTCGAGATGAGCAACGGTTTCGGCGGCCGTCTTGAAATCGCCAGAATCAATGGCATACAGGCAGCGGCGATGCTCCATACGCGCCAATTCCCTGCATTTAAAAAGTTCAGACGATGTCATTCCTATAAGCCACTTAGCCGAATAGTCCCTTTCGCCAGGCGGCATCGGAGAGACAAAAAACTCCAGAAGTTCCGATGAACTTAAACTATTCAGAAATCCCGCCTTGCACTTATCATAAAGATCCTTCGGAAGAATAGTGTCAGGTCGATAAGTGAGTTCATTGTCGTTGTATGTCGTGAAGCCATATTCATCGTCTATTGTTTCCACTGTTTTCTCATGTTCCTGATGATAACGGTCCATGGCGGCTTCCAGCCGTTTCCAGTAATCAGCGTCAGGCGTCCGTCCGTCATAATAGACATGACCGAGTTCAACGCCTGTCATCGGATGGCCGAAATGCACCTCCAAATCCTTCACGGCTGCATGGTATTGGGCGTTGCTCCACAGGGCAAAGCATAGCGTCAGTGCATAGATTCCCACCATGATGATCCATTGGACACGGATGCCGCGACTGCAAAAACGGCGCATCGAACTGCCAGACATTTTCGCCAAGATGTTCCAGGTGAGATAATAGGCGATGGCCAACATCAGGAAGCCCGCGAGCGTAAACCAGAAGCAGCCATTTCCAAACAGGTTGAACCACCGCCAGAACGGCATAACATACGGGAAATAATGCCCCGACCAGTTAAACCCTACATCGGTCTTATCAATCAAAGGATTTGCCTGACATAGAAGGGTTGAAAAAACAAGAAACGCACCTGTCCAGCCCAAAAGACAGGGGAGCAGTTTCGCGGGATGGACGATGGGACGGAAAAGATAGCCCAACCCGAGAAACGCAAGGCAAAACGCCGTCAGAAGTACCAAAAACACCGTCATAGGTGGGTGAGGCAACAGGCAGAAAGCAAATAAGGCGCAGAAAGGCGTCAGCACCGCAACTGCCGCCAACATCTTCAGCAGCCGCTTCCAGAAGCACGGCGTTCGCCTGACCATATTCACAAATACTTTGAGGACAATAAACAACACATACAGAAACAAAAGCAAAATCAAGCCCATGATGATAAAATTGCAGGGCGAATCTGCAACAAACCAGAAGATTCGGCTATGGATCACAAGCCCCGCGCAGATCAGACTGAAGCAGCACCATACAAGAAACAGCAGCAACGTCAGCCCGAAAAACGCGCCTTGCTCAGGTATGTCCCAGAAGAAGATTTTGCGGAGCAGATGTTTCATCGTTTTGCCTTGAAAACATTTTTATATTCTGTTTAACAGTCTTTGAACAAGTCATTTCAGTCTTATGGAGCCTCGTCATGAAAATACTCGTACGAAGAAGGAGGACCCAAACGCTTCTTCCCGCTTTCTAGGATTGACGGATCCCCAAACGGGATACCGCACCAGGCATCATGAACTCCAACGGCACTACTGAATAGCAATCCATAGGGCCAAGAGAAGATGCACATGATTCCCCAGGCTGGTTCATCGGAGACAAGCATTTCTCCAATAACGCATGGCGACCAGACAACATAAACAAGAGTATTGCTAAGCACGTCTGGAACGAGATTCAAAGGGAAAAGCAACCTGTCTCGAAGCGTAGGAGGTGGCGGCAATGGCGGCAGAGGTGGTAGATTCTTCGCTTGCATCTTCTTTTCGACAAGGCAGTTTTTCAGCCAGTGCCAGAACATCTGATTCCAGCGGTTATGATTTCCATCTCCCCATGCCTTGTCCGCCATTTGAAACGCTTTTTCCTCCTCGCCTGTCAGAAAGTACAAATAGGCCAATTGATATTCCAAGTCCGCATATTCAGTTGGCGACTCTGCCTGATGCTTTTTCAGATAAAGCGTCAAATATCGGATGGCTTTTTCATAGTAGGCTTGGTATAACCGGGGCTCGTCCGGATAAAATACCTTTGCGCCTTGACACACCCACGCCATTTTCAAGCAGACACGATGTTCATTGGTCCCATGATTCGTTTTTTGCTCCTTTAGAAGCAACAGGGAATGGTCAAGCAATTCAACGCTGCGCACATATAGTTTCTGCATCTGCTCACGATTCCCGGAATTGTCATTATTCCCTGACTCGACATTCAAAACATGCATATCCCAGGCTTTTTGAAAACAGGCGTATCCCACTTGTTCACAGGAAGCGGCATCCGACATATCAGGCGTGGGCAAGTCTTTATTGGCCATTGTCTGCCCGGACAAGGTGTCCGTGGTGGCGCAGCCCGTCAGCATGATGCCGCAGAGGAGGAAAAGCAGCATTCCAACAAATAACTTTGCCATTGCAAATGTGTTTTTCATTGATTTCTCCGTATGAATCTTTCTGCACCTACAGCATTATTCTTTTCTGACCTCCACTCACAGACAATACTATCCATCTATGATTTTTCAATCTACAAATCGTAACCCAGATTTTTTCACAAGAAGTTGTTACCCAAACTACTGTATTGGCTAGACTTAATTTGATTAAAACTATATGATTCGGCAAAGGCTATCGCCGTACGGCAGCAAGATTCCGTCGCGAAGCGACATC
>JAGCTA010000333.1 GCA_017963875.1 Victivallales bacterium
AAAACTCCAGTTTAAAGATGTCGAGCATATCATCATAGCCCAACGGCTTGTCACCAAGCAACTTTCGCGTCTTGTTCCTGGAGCATCCCAGAGCCATCGGCTCCAAGTCCTCCTGTTTCACGCCAAGGGAATGCAGATTAATTGGCATGCCAATGGAAGCGTAATACTCTTCCTGTAAATCGATGGCCTTCTCTATTGTCTTTTCAGGATGTTCAAAGTCTATGTCCACATTCCAAATACGCGAGGCATATTGGAGCCACCGCATGAAGTTTGTCTTATAGACATACCTGGCCCAACTGCACCAGAGGGCGGCAAGTCCAGCGCCATGGGCGACCTTCGGATAGATACCAGAGACCTCGTGCTCTAACTGATGAACTACCAGTTGCGAGGAACGTCCGCATTGAGTCAATCCATTATGGGCCAGTGACGATGCCCACATCATATTTGCTCTTGCCTCATAATCGCATGGATTGGCCAAACAATCCTTGCCAACCTTGAAGATAGTCTTGATTACCGCCTCGGCAATGGCATCAGTCAATAAAGTGTCGTGCCCTGGGCAAAAATAGCGTTCAATGGTGTGCAGCCCGATATCGACGATGCCGCAGGCCGTCTGATATGCGTTGACTGTAAACGTCAGTTCAGGATTCTCAATGGCAAAGTCCATCCTGTTGCACGTGCATCCATAGCCACGCTTTTCCTTTGTCTCCGAATTGGTTATGACGCAGGAATTTGACATTTCGGAACCAGCCGCTGCCAACGTCAAAATTGCGCCTTTCCGCAGTGTCTTTGAAGGCGTCGCCTTTCCCAATGAAAAATCCCATACATCCACGTCTGGATTAGCGGTGCCGTTGGCAATATCCTTTGAGGAATCCATCACTGAACCGCCACCCACCGCCAGAATGAAGTCAACTCCCTCCTTCTGGCAGAGTTCTATTCCCTTGCGCACAAGTCCCAGTTCTGGATTCGCCACAACCCCTCCAAGTTCCACAAATTGTATCCCCTCGTCGCGGAGACATTTGCGAACACGATCAAGAAGTCCGCTTTCCTGCGCCGATTTTCCGCCGTAATGCAAAAGGACCTTTTTCGGATTGAATTCCTTGATTAATTTGCCGACCTTTAGTTCCTCGCCTTTCCCAAAATAGACTTTTGTAGGTGTTTCGTAAATAAAATTGTCCATTGAGAGCCTCCAATTCGAGCAGATTGTTCATTTTGTATGCTCTTATTTCTCTTAAGGATAGGTTCGACCTCGACGAGGTCGGAATCCTGTAGAGGATTGCGTCCCCCAGGTTTCGTTTCGCTCAACCTGAGATTACTGATATTTGCCCCCTTCTGGGGCTTTGCGTCGCCGCCTTTTCTGTCTTTGCGTCGCCGCCTTTTCATAGGTACATTACCTATCCTCATAGAGAAAGAGCGTTTAGCAAAACAACACCACATAGTTTAGCATCTATTTTGTTCTTGACAACATCAGTGTCCCAATAATATAGGCAAAATCGCCCGAATTTAAACATTTTCATGCAAGCCATTGGAGAAGTCGCCTCAAGAATGCTACATTAAAAAGACTCCGACGAATAGCCAGAGCATCCACTATCTTTAAAGGCTTCAAACGACACTCGTGGGGACACAGGTGACTCCACAAGCCTGATTGTCTCTCCTTGACTCCTTCTTCAAAAGCAAAAGTGATTTTTCCACGAGGCTCATCATGCTACATGTTCCGCTGACGTATCTCTGCGATTTTGATTTCTGCGCCGACCAATTGGCGCGTCGATATTTCATGCAGTCCTTCGCCAATCTTGGCGCAAAGCACATTGTTCTTTCTGACACACTCATCAAACTGTTCTTCCAAGATGTCAGATTCATCGCCCAGTTTCAAAATGACATCTCAGAACTCGGACTCAAATTCATGGATGCCCATGCACCCTGCGGCCCCATGCTTGACCTCAGTTGCCCCGACATGAACTATCGGAGATACCTCGTCGCTGGAGGTATCCATGCACTGGAGGTTTGCGCGATGTTAGGTGTCGAAACCATCACGTTTCACTCAGGCAACATGGGAGAGATTCCCGTACCCGCTGGTGCAACGGTTGAAACCTACGTGGATAACGCCTGCAAAAGCCTTGACGCGCTCCTGCCAAAGGCGGAGGAACTTGGCATTATAATCTGTATAGAGAATACCTGGTTCCCCAACAATACCTCCGAATGCCTGCTTAAAATCATGGAACGCTTCCCCACCGACGCCCTCGGCCTCTGCTATGATTCAGGACATGCCAATCTCATGTCAACCAAGGAACAGGACAATGACAACAATGCCGCAAACAGAGCCTTCGACCACGCGGGAATTCCTCGACACCATGACGACCAGATACTTGAGAAGATGCTGCCACACATCGTCAACTGCCACCTTCATGACAACTATGCCATCACAGACAACCATTTCACCCCTGGTCATGGCAACATCGACTGGAAGCATATCATCGGTCTCCTGCAACAGGCCCCACGCCTGAAATGCATCCAGAGCGAGGTACTGCCCATCGCCCGCAAGGAACCCATCGCAGGTATCGTATCCGCCTTCCAGAAACTAGTAGGCTAACAGGGCGACTCTGTCTCCACTCAAAAAAGAGGAAATTTTCTATGACTGAAATGAATTGCCACAGCAGAGGCAAACTTGAAATGCTGGTCGATTTTTACGACGACATGCTTTTTGCCAATGCTCCCCTTTATGCCGAAGACATTGACCGCTTGTTCGAACGATTGGCAAACAGCGGAATCCAATCAGTTTCTTGGTATTACCATGCCGATGAGCGCGGCGGATGGATCCAGCGGTTTCTCCCATCGCCAGACGTGCCAGAACGGTCACGGTTTGCCGTGTACCGCGAGTGCTGTGTCATGCGCCGAGCCTGCGTAGCAGCGCACAAACACAACCTCCGCTTCATCATCGGCTTCAAACCATACGAAACGGGTCTCTTTGGCCTTGATCTCAAGACAGCACGTAAACAAAACATCAATACGGTTGAACAATTGGGCCGCATGATTACTGCCATTGATCCCTTCGTCGTCACCCACCCTGACCTGCGGTTGCGGCTGCGCCCTGAACTGCGAACAGCCGACCCAATGCCACGAATAGGCCGAATCGAATTATGGAAAGCCGACGATGCTCCCACGAGAATCAAAAAAGAGAATCTGGAGATTCTCGTCAGCGATATCAATTTGGAATACCGCAAGTTGGATGTGACGTTTGATTTTTCAGAAGAGATACGCGTCAACACCGACGACGAGACCGATCTTTTCGGCAAAGTCATCTCCCGAAAAGGGCAGAAAGTGCGGGTGCTGACGTTGAGCGGGCTTGATTTCAGTAGCCGTTACTGGGCAGTACAATGTACTGGTTTGAAAGGTGATGGGGATTTTCATGGTTTGGGAAACCGCATGATGCGCGTATTCGATGTAAATGGCAATCCTGTCCATGGCTGTTTTGCACGCAAATACTCTATCTGCGACAAGGAATTTACCGATCTGGCAGAGCATGGAGGTTATTTTGACATCGGGTATGGTCAACGGGAGTACACTCTGGATGATCCAGGAGAATATACCGCCTTTACCGCTCAATTGAGTGAATATGTGACGGGTGCGCTGTGCGAAACCGAACCTGCGGTACAGCGATTCTGGCTGGACTGCGTCGATAACATCCTTGATGCGGGAGTCGATGGCGTGGAGTTCCGCATCGAAAACCACAGCCACATGAGCGACCATTCCTTAGATTACGGCTTCAACGACGCCGTTTTGGAACTTGCGGGGAAAGACGCTTCGGATGCGACAATCGCCAAAGTGCGCGGCGACGCATTTACGGATTTTCTACGGAAGGCTGCGGCAAATATCCGCGCGCGAGGTAAAATCTCGCGGCTCTACATCTCCATAGACCGCCTGACCGAGCCGCTGCCCGCAGACCGTCTTCTGGCATGGCCGCAGAATATCGAATATCAATGGGAACGCTGGCTGGATGAAGGGCTTGCCGACGAAGTGGTGTTCCGCGTGTTCAATTTCGTCTTATGCAAAACCGCTTTGAAGAATCCTTTAACTGACAAGGTGGCGGAGAAATGCCGTCAATGTCATGTACCAATGGTGTTTTCGCACTATGTCCGCAACCTGAACGATCCGTGGTATATTGAGGAATCAGAGCGAATCGTCTCCCATGAACGCTTTGCAGGATTGAGTT
>JAGCTA010000334.1 GCA_017963875.1 Victivallales bacterium
CTAAAAGGACTTTGCCCTGCCTTCAGAGATTACCTGAGTTTAATCAGTAGCAGGAAGAGCAACGGCGTAATGAACAACTGAAGGAGCATGAAGCGCACCATTACCTGCGGATTGCTCCATTCAAGTTGCTTTTTGCAATGGTCATGCAATGGAAAACGCACACGATGGAGCAGTCTTACAAGCCATAGTTGCTTTTTCTCGGCCTGCTCGTCAGCGAAGTTCTTGGGATTCTGCGGATTGGAGACATTTCTCAGCGGCATTCGCGTGTCGCATCCCATCTTTTTCAGGATTCGGAGAATCGTCAATTTGACTAGCCCAGAACCGCCGTTGATGATGAGAATCGGCGCGACGATGAGGAAAGAGAACATGTTTCCCGTCGCCAATGCGCCGATGCCGATAAGGAGTCCGAGGAAACGTGAACCCGCATCGCCCATGAGAACGGCGCTTGGATAAGCATTGTACCACAAATATCCCGCGAAGAAACCTGCTGCTGTGAACATCATCGTCGCCCAGCGGGCACCGCTGCCGTAATGGGGGACGTTGAAATAGTCGGCGAATTCATTGTGACCAATGACAAGGTAGAGGAAACCGCCCAGTTCAAGAAGAGTCAATATGGACAACGAGCCCGCCAGGCCATCGACGCCGTCGCTGCAATTGACTGCGTTGACACATACGAACAGGAGGAATCCAGCCAGTGGAATGTAGAGCCAAGGTGACATGAAAAGTTCTCCCTTGATAAATGGAATCCACACGCGGACGGGCTCCCATTCGCAGAATATGCCCGCCGTGGTGAGGGAGATGATAATGTCCAAAAAGCCTTTTTTTACTTCAGACCATGGATTTCGTGACGCATCGTCCAGATATCCCGTCAGCATGATAAGGAAAAGACAGGTGATGATTCCAAGGAAACGCCATGACCATGGAATGACGAGCAGCATCATGAGAAGCGCGAGCGAAACAACGATGACGCCAGCGCCAGTTGGCTTGCCTTTTGAAACGGAGCCATCTGCAACCAGCGCCTTTCCGCGGTCTGTGGGAAGGCGATGCCAGAGTCTGGGCAGGAGATACCAGCAGATAAGGGCACCAGCAAACGAACCTAGTCCAATGAGAACCATGGTTGAACCCAGAAGGCGGAACGGACCCCACAGTTTTGTCAGGAAAGAAGCAAGAAATGGCAGCATGGCGGTTCTTTTTATTTGTTATAAGGTTTTTGTTAGTTTCGAATCTGCTTTAAAAAGGTATTCATGTCGGGGAAACGGCGGTCAAGGCGTTTTTCAAGACCCGTCATGATGGCGTTGTTTAATTTGATTGGCAGGTCTGGGACATGCTCGATGGGGGCTTTGGGAGTATAGGAGTCCGACGCCTGCTTGTGGAGGCTGCCTTTCTGGGTGCTACTGACAAACGGTTGCTTGCCAGTGACTAGCAGGTACGCCATGACGGAAAAAGCGAAGACATCGGAAGCCATGAAGGCTTTCTTCTGTTTGAATTGCTCAGGTGCCATATAGGCTGGTGTACCGCTCTGCTTATACGGGCCGTTGTTCGTGGCTTTCTGAGCAAGGTCGAAATCGGTCAATTTGACAATCGGCTTATCGCCTGTCGTGCAGATAATGAAATTTTCAGGCTTGACATCCAGGTGCATGAAGCCATTGGAATGAATCCAGGCAAGTGCTTCAGCGCATTCCCTGATGATGAACATCATGTTATTGCGAACGACTTCATCTCGGTTGTTCACCAATGCCTTAAGGTTCTTTCCTTCGATATATTCGATGATTTCGTAAGGCCTCAGGCCTTTTGCACCGAATTCGAGAGAATTCGTCATTCGTGGATGCGGCGACAGCATTGCGCGGATTCTTATTCCACGGCGGAATGTGATTTGTTGCTTGATGCTGAATATCTTCGATGACTGCAATTCGCGAAGAATCGCTTTTCGACCGTCTTCCAGGACGATTCGTTCAAGCGTGGCAATTCCGCCTTCGGCAAAATGACCGAGAATATTATAAGAAAAACGTTCAGGCATGATGAGTCAATCAGGCAAGAATGCCGCCTTTGAGTACAAGTTCACGGTCGGATGGTGACAATGTATGCGTCAGAGACAAGGAGATGTTTTTCCCGTCGCGCTTGGTTATCGTGGCCTGGATGGAATTCCCCTTCGACAACTGACTGCGGAGGTTACTGATGGAAATGCCATCGCCCTGTTCGATTTTGTCCAGTTCGTCTTTGGATGCGAAGGAAAGCGGCAGAATGCCGAAGTTGATGAGGTTCGCTGCATGGATGCGTTCAATTCCAAGGGCGATGATGCAGCGGACGCCCAGATACATCGGGCAGATGGCGGCATGTTCACGGCTCGAACCCTGTCCGTAACTTTCCGCCGCAACGACGACTCCTGCGCGACCGCTGTCGCGGACTGCCGCCGCACGCTCTGCGAATGTCGGCTTGCCAGGTTCGTTGAAGCAGTCGAAGACCACTTGCGCATATTTGGGAATGTTGCTTCTGAGTTTAAGATTGGCACCTGCCGGCATGATGTGGTCCGTGGTGATCTTGTCTCCGAGTTTCAGTAGGATTTCGCCGTTGATGGTATCGGGAAGCGGCGTGCATTTGGGAGGTTCGCCGATGGTTTCCTTGCGGATGATTTCCGTATGGCTTCCTTCAGGCGAAGGCATGAGAATCATTCGGTCGTCAATGACGAATTTTTCTGGCATCTTCCACTCGGGGAACGCGATGTCGAGCGTGCGCGGATCTGTCAGTTTGCCAGTAAGGGCGGTCGCGACTGCAGTTTCTGGGCTGACGAGATAGCACTGGTCGTTCTTGGTTCCCGTGCGGTTGAGAAAGTTCCTGTTGAATGTGCGGACGGAGATGGTTCCCGACGCGGGGCTGAAACCCTGGCCGATGCAAGGGCCGCACGCGGATTCAAGGATGCGGCATCCTGCGTCTATGAGGGAAGTCAATGAGCCTTCACGGCTGAGCATTGTCAAAACCTGTCTGCTGCCTGGGGCGATGCCGACGGAGCAGGCGGGGCTGACAGTGCGGCCCTTGAGGACTGCCGATACCATGCGGAGGTCTTTCAGGGAACTGTTCGTGCATGAGCCGATGAGCACCTGGGATACAGGCAATCCAGCGATTTCTTCAATCGTCTTGACATTGCCTGGATTGGACGGACAGGCGGCCATGGGGACGACTTTCGACAGGTCGATGTCGATGATCCGCGCATATTCTGCGTCTTCATCTGCTGCCAGAGGGCGATAGGCGTCTTCGCGGTCTTCCGCTTTCAGGAATGCGCGTGTCATTTCGTCCGACGGGAAGATGGAGCATGTGACACCCAGTTCTGTGCCCATGTTGGTAATGGTCGCACGTTCAGGAACCGACAACGTGGAGACACCGTCTCCAAAATACTCGACGGCGAATCCAACATTGCCCTTCGAGCCAAGTATACTGAGCACTTTGAGTATGATGTCCTTTGCGGAAACCCATGGCTGCAACGAGCCCGTCAGTCGGATGCCGATGACTTTGGGACAGACGAGTTTGTACGGCTTGCCTGCCATCGCCAGCGCGACGTCAAGGCCGCCAGCGCCCATGGCGATCATGCCGATGCCGCCGCCAGTCGTTGTATGGGAGTCTGAGCCGAGAAGTATCTTCCCAGGTATGCCGAAGCGTTCCAGATGCACCTGGTGGCAGATGCCGTTGCCTGGACGTGACAGACGGACGCCTTTTGCGGCGCAGACACTTTGGAGATACAGATGGTCATTTGGGTTCTCTGGACCAAATTGGCTTGTGTTGTGGTCGATGTATTGGACAGAGAGTTCTGTCTTGACGCGTTCGACGCCCATTGCTTCCAGTTCTAGAAACGCCATTGTGCCAGTGGCGTCCTGGCATAATGTCTGGTCGATGCGGATTTTGATTTCCTCGCCTGCCTTGCAGGTACCCTCAAGGAGATGTGCACTGAGGATTTTTTCAATGAGGTTTTGATGGGCCATGGTGGTTCCTTGACTGATTTGGAATCCGATGCTTAAAATATGACGTTTCCTATTTGAATAACAGAAAAACGTCACCTTAAATTTGAAATAAAGATAATATATTTCTAAACTTTCAAAATGCCAGATGGGGCAGGCATGGGACGCGAGACGTGAGACAGGACGCGAGACAGGAGACGCCCCTTGCAGCCCCCCGCACGAATAGCCGCGTAGCGGCGTAGGATGGGCCAGCCGTGGGTGGAGCGCAACCGCGTTAG
>JAGCTA010000335.1 GCA_017963875.1 Victivallales bacterium
CGTATTTTGATGACTGGCGTCGGTTGGTTGGGCAGATTCCTCTTTTTGAGCCTGCTCCTGGCGCTGCTGATGACATGGCGGATGTCAAGACTGACTTTGAGAAGATATGGCTGGAGCAGGGCAAGAAGGTGCAGCATATCTGCTGGCGTCTGTCAGGTGTGTGGGGGTAATGAAAAAGGGAATCATATACTTTGGTTTCCTAGAGTGGCTAGAGGTGGTCTGCCAAACAATTACTGTCAGGGAACTCAAGGATATAATTCCCTTAAATTTTGATAACATTCAAGGGAACATCCGCTCATGAAGATTTTCCATCTATCTGACTTGCATTTGGGTAAGCGCATCAACGGATATTCTATGCTGGAGGACCAGAAGTACATTCTGGAGAGAATCCACTCTAAAGTAGAGGCGGAGAAGCCGCAGGCAGTCATTATTGCAGGGGATGTCTATGACAAGTCCATGCCATCGGAGGAGGCGGTGGCATTGCTGGACGATTTCCTCAACAGGTTGTCTGCATTGGAAAAACGCCCCGAGGTATTCGTCATCTATGGCAATCATGATTCGGCGGAGCGCTTGTCATTCGGCAATCGTCTGATTGAAAAAAGTGGCGTTCATCTTTCGCCTGTCTTCGACGGAACAGTCAAATCTGTGAAAATGACGGATGAACATGGTTGTGTGACATTCTATTTGCTACCTTTCATCAAGCCATCCGATGCACGGAATGCCTATCCCGATTCTCATATCGAGAGTTATACCGATGCGGTCCACGAGGCAATCAGTCACATGGAAGTTGATGCCACACAGCGGAATGTCCTGATCGCCCATCAATTTGTGACAGATGCCGTGCGCAGTGATTCAGAAGATGTGACCATCGGAGGAATGGACAATGTGAATGCCACGGTTTTTGGTGGCTTTGACTATGTCGCTCTTGGTCATTTGCATCGTCCGCAGGCCGTTCCAGGGAATGAAAACATCCGCTATTGCGGAACGCCTCTGAAATACTCCATCTCAGAAAAGGATGACAAGAAAGGGATTCTTGTCGTTGAAATGGGAGCAAAAGGGAAATTGGACTACCGTACTATTCCTTTGGTGCCTCTGCACGACATGCGTGAAATCAAAGGTACATACGATGAACTGACACTCCTAAAAAATTATGAGGGAACAAACAGAGAGGACTATATCCATGTTGTCCTGACAGACGAAAATGACGTGATGGACGCCGTCGGGCGGCTTCGTGCCATTTATCCCAATATCATGTCATTGGAATACAAAAGGAAAACAGCAATAGTAGATTCAGATCTGATGGGGGAAAAATCTGTTGAGCAGAAAACAGACATGGAAGTTCTCGAAAAACTGTATAAGATGCAGAACGGTCAGGAAATGAATGATGAACAGCGCGAGTTTTCAGAGAAAATCTTCAAATTGATTCAGGAAGGGAAATAATGAGACCTACGAAACTGACCATATCCGCGTTTGGACCGTTTGCCGACAAGCAGGAACTGGACTTGACTGTTCTTGGAGACAAAGGTGTTTATCTGATTACAGGCGATACAGGCGCTGGAAAAACCACGCTTTTCGATGCCATCACCTATGCGCTCTTCGGGGGATCTAGTGGCGATGTGCGTCAAGTCAGTATGTTCCGTTCGGACTATGCGGACAAGGATACCCTGACCCAAGTGGTTTTGGATTTTACTCATAAGGGGAAGAAATATACCATTAGCCGTATTCCCGCAGGACAAATGCGTCGTTCAAAACGTGAGCGAAATGGCAAAAAATATGTTGAGGTTAGTAGTCCGGAAGTCAGCCTGATGTTGCCAGACGGGACTGAACTCACAAATGCAGTTGATGCCAAAATCAAGGAAATCATCGGTGTTGATCGCAATCAGTTCAATCAAATTGCAATGATTGCCCAGGGGAAATTTCAGGAACTGCTTGTGGCGGATACCACCAAGCGTCTGGAGATATTCCGCGAAATTTTCAAAACCCAGCGGTTTGAGGCTTTCGAGACACGAGTCCAAGAGGAGAATTCCAGGATCAACAGAGAATACGAAAATATAAAAAACTCCCTTGTACAGTATGTCGCTGGCATTCGCTGTTCAGAAAAGAGTCCGCTTTACCCTAAACTGGAGTTAAGCATACAAGGCAAGACTCCTTGGGAGGAGGTTTTTGTTCTGCTTGATAATATTATCTCCGAAGAAAAGGAACGGGAAAAATCTATGGGAGAACTTGTTGACGCGAAGGACAAGGAAATCAATCAATTGACGGCACGCATAGCCACGGCGAAGAACCAGGCGAAGGCACGTGATGCCATAGCAACGACAGAAGAACGCATCAAGGATTTGGAACCGCGTGAAGAGGCGATGAGCAAAACCGCAGAGCAGGTCAGGAGTGTCAACAACGTTCAGATAACAGAAAAGCAGCAGCAAATCGGCATGATTGAGCAGACGCTGCACTCATACGACCAGTTGGCGACATTGAAAACTCAGGCTGTTGCCTCTCAGACGGCAGTTGATACGCTTATAATGAAGATAGCAACTGCTGAAACGGCATTGCAGGATTCCCAGAATGGACTTCAAGCCTTGAAAATAGAATTTCAGGCTCTGACGGATTCCTCAACCATCATTGAACGAATGAAGGGCGAACTGAAGGCCTTGGATGAACGTCAAAAGGCTTTAAGAAAACTTGATACTGACCAGGCAGAATTCAATAATCTTGTCATGAAATTGGAGGAAGCGCAGAAAAAGTATAAAGAAGAGCAGGGCAAGGCGACGAAAGCCCTTGAAAAGGCACAGACTTTACGCACGCTCTTTAACAACGAGCAGGCAGGGCTGATGGCGGAGGCACTGGCGGAAGGGGCTCCTTGCCCTGTCTGTGGTTCAATGGAACATCCGCATAAGGCGGTGAAATCAGAAAACGCTCCAACTGAGGAAGCGGTCAAGAAGGCTGAGAAAGCCGCGAGTGATGCTCAAAAGATTGCCAATGAAAGAAGTATTGAGGCCAGCAAGTTCAAAGGGCAGGTCGAGATCGCTTTGAATGCGTTGTTGGAGTATGCGGAGACACTGCTACAAGTCAAGGATTTGGAGCGTCTGACCGCTCAATTGCAGATTGAAGAAAAGAATACCGAGGAGAAATTTAGGGAGAAGAAATCCGAACTTCAAAAGGAACAAAAACGTCAGGAGCGCTGGAAGGAACTGCAAACGTTGATTCCAGAGAAAGAGCAAACACTTCAGACTGATACAACGGCTTTGACAGAACAGAAACGAAAACTGACGGCCAGCCAGACGCAGTTGGAAGGACAAAAGGAGCAGATTGCTGAACTAGCCAAAAAACTTCCCTTCGCTGATAAGAAAACTGCCCAAAAGTCACAAGAGGCTTTGAATAATGAAATCACTGTTTTGCAAAATGCAATCACGTCCGCAGAAGTGAATTTGCAGAACTGCAAGGAAGAACTTACGAAGAAACGTGGAGAACTTGCGCAGTCCAAGGAGTTGCTGAAAGATGCTGAGATGCTTGATATCAAGACGGAAGAAGATAATCTGATAAAAATGGAAGAAGATAAGAAGGCTTTGACGGACTCGCGGCAGGCAATCATATCCATGCTGGATAGTAATTTAATAACTAAAGAACATTTCTCCAAGAAGTTGAAGGAAAGTTCCGAGGTTCTTGAACGAGGCAGTTGGATGGATATTCTCTCAAGGACGGTAAATGGCCAGTTGAGAGGGAAACCGCATTTACAGTTGGAAACCTTTTATTTGATGGGAGTCTTCGATAGAATCATCATTCGAGCGAATTCCCATCTAATGAAAATGTCCAACGGAAAGTATGATTTGAAGCGGCAGGATGTTTTAAATTCAAGTAGAGCCCAAGTTGGGCTTGACTTGAATGTCATCGACCATTACTGCGGTCTGGAGCGTAGCGTCAAGTCGCATTCAGGCGGTGAGACCTTTATCGCGGCATTGTCGCTCGCACTTGGCTTTTCCGAAGAGATTCAAGCCACAGCAGGTGGTATTGTCCTAGATACAATGTATGTGGATGAGGGGTTTGGCACTCTAGATGAAGAATCACTTCAGCAGGCATTGAAGGCTCTGAATGGTCTGACAGAAGGGAACCGCCTTATCGGTGTTATTTCACATGTCGAAGAACTGCGGAATAAACTTGAGAAACAGGTCGTTGTCACCAAGGCAGGCAAGAGCAGCAAACGAGGCAGTTCTGTTGATATTCGAGTATAGACTCACATAGGGAAATGAACTTTGATGTTAGGAGAACAAAATCCCATAGACATCATATTCCATTTGAGAAACGTTTGATAAGGTCCAACTGTTTTCTTGCGTCGAGTTGCACGAATCGGACGCTGAATCCGCCGATGCGCACCGTCAGGTCAGGATACTGTTCAGGATGAGTCATCGCGTCTTTTAGGGTTTCGGGATCGGCACCGTTGACTTGAAGTTGCAGTCCGCCGCCTTCCAGATAGGTCCTGAAAAGTTTCGTGTAGGCGTAAATCCCATCGGATGTGTCCCACTCCGCAGGATTGATCCAGAGGTCCAATGGTTGTCCGCCTGAAAAGCGGCTCTGGTCCCATGAGAGAGTGGAGAGAATCCGCTGAGTATGAGTGGCTTGGACTTCGACTCCCGTCCCCGCGTTTTTGGCAAGCGGCGCATGGGCGTGCCTGCCGTCTGCGGTCGCCTCGATTCTCTGTCCGTATGAAACGTGATGATCCAGGGTATGAAGCGACGGTGCGCAGAAGAATCCATTACTGGAAAAATGTTCGGCGATATCTGCGACATCTGCCGAAAGTCTGCGCATCAGAGCATCCGCTTTCTCATCGTTCTGCCCGTATTTCGGAAGAGCGTGAATCTCTGCGAGCAGTTCTTCAGCCCCCGTAAAATCATTCTTCAACGCAGTGAGAATCTTCTCAAGCGTATATTTCTTCTGCGTGAAAACAAGTTGGTCCAATGTATAGAGGGAGTCCGCCAGATTGGCAAGTCCCATCGTCTCAACAATCATGGTGCGGTATCGGATTCCTCCGTCGCGCATCTCCTTTTTACGGGCAAGGCAGTTATCATGGAAAGGAACAGCAAAGGCGTTCTGCAACTGCTTCATGCAGACAGCGCATTTTGCCGACTCGGCAGGGATGAAAACATCAAAGAAATAACGAATATAGCGCAAAACCTGCTGATACAACGTCTCAAAACAGTCGTAATCGGCCAGTTTCATTGGAGGAACGCCGCATGGGACAGGCGGAGGCATCAGAAAGAAACTGCCATGATTGAGGGCAAGTTCGAGTGCCGTCGTCATTTGCAGAACAGCCCCCCACATGTCCTGCCACTCTCGACCTGGAATCATCAACCCCATGCAGGAAGAGGCCGCCCAGTTTTCAATCTCGTATTCAGGCAATCCCCTGCGTTTCAATGCTTTCCGACAGGACTCCTCGCCGTAGAACGTCGGTTGGCCGCATGTCAGAAGTTCTTTGCGCAAAAGCAGGGCGAAATCTTCATTTGGCAGATTGCGGCTTACGCGGACAGCCAGGAGCGGTGCAGGCAGATGCACTTCGGCAACGGCATCGATGATGGCGCGCGAGACCTCGTTGAAGCCGTCAGGGCCGCCGATATCCAGCGCGCAAGCATCGTCCTTGAATGGCACCTGGTTGAAAAAATGGAAGAAGGACACAAACTTGTTCTTCATTTCGGAACGGCTCAGCCCTTTTGCAAAAGGCAGGAGATACTGGTCCATCCGTCCCCATGAATAAGACCATGGAACATGTTCAGAGAGCACAATTGCTTCATAGACGAGCCATACGCTGTTCAATGCCTCGTCAAAACACCGCGCGGGTTCCCATGGGACACGGCAATGGTAGGATTCAGCAAACTGCTTTACAGCAAGCAGCGTATCGCCGACCGTCCTGTCGAATTCATGTGAAAGGTCCAGTTGCTCATAAAAGGACTTGAGTCCGTTTTGCAGAACATGGTCGTATGAAATAGTAATATGGCCCTGTCCGCCGTTGTCAACGGAAAAACCAAGTTCCCTGAATTTGCTGATGGTAGGAGGTTCGGAGCCGAATATGAACGGGGAGGATTGCGCCGCGCGAATCCGCTCTTCCCATGCTTTTCGCTCCAACAGGGGCAAATGCTCCAGTCCGAACGTTCCTGGATACTCGCCGACACACCGTGGCAGTCCTTCAAGGAGATATGTAAAGACGTCTGCGCCTTTACGCAACGGTGAGGCAGAATCCGAAAACTGCCTGACGCCCTCTGCCAGCAACGTACGAAGGATATTGCGAGACTGTTCAAACATAAATGGTGGTTTCCTGATGCTTGGGAATGTTCTCTGGCTTGGAATTATCCTCTTGGAATTCGGTCGTTTTCTTTGAAAAGGCGTGGTTCCACAATCACGATATCGGGCACTGTAAAGCGAACAACGCCGTATTCGTCCGTCCATGGGGCCGCACGTGAGGAAATGATAAGGGATATGGCGTCTTTGATATCTAGTTCAAACCATTTCAATGCAAATCCCGCTTGGATTGTCTCTCGCAGAATGACGTTTCCATGATAGATGATATCCTCTGAAAAGACCAGATTCTCCTTATCATCGGTCTCGACAGTGAAATCCAGCAATGTATGCTCGTCCTGTCCTCGCAGGACACGGGATGGCAAAGCCAGCCCGAAACGAAACCTTGAATAGGCGCCGTTCAAAAAAAACTTGACAGCGCCATGGCCGTACATTGAGAAGCCGTCGGTGAAGGTGTGTTCCCCCTCTGGCGTAAAGACTGTCATGGGGACTTTCTGGTCTAGGTCATCCGTCACATTGCCAATGAAAAGAGTCTCATTGCGGTTCAGATGCGCACCATAATATGGCAGCATCGTAAGAGGCAAACCGTCCAGGCACTTGGATTCCGTTTCGTCGAAGCGGTCAAAGGCGATGCAGAAGGCTGTATGCCATGCTGAAACCGTGGCTTGTGCGGCTAGTTGCGACTGGCCCATCAATATCTCCTGCTGTCTGCTCTTCGGCTCGCCGCGATAGACAGATTGAATCACTGGCTCAATAAACTGGTAGCCCCTGTTCAGTCCCTTGAACATTTCGCTGAAGATTCGATTGGCCGCCTCAGGTATGGTCTGCCCCAGTAGCATCGGCCTAGGCGGTGAAAAGGCACCCCCTGCAGAATCGAATCCCGAATGCAGTTTGATGTTCCGATTTGGATTCGGGTCAGGAAACAGTGCGTGAAAAAGCGAGTTGCTGAAGGCATGTCCTGGCGTAAAAGGCTCTTGGACAAAATGCCCCAGGGCACCCGCCCAACAGATGGCCTCGTCCCAGTTTCCTGCACGCAGTTCACGAATCAGGTGGGTCATCAGATTGGCTATGAGTGCTGTGTTTGCCGCGAAGGAGAAGGAGCCGTCGTTGCCTTTCAACGGTGTATGAGGCACCCACCTTCCATCTGGCATTCGCGCGTATCTCTCAAACTCTTTCTGGTAAATCCAGTCCAAAATCTGACAATACGCTCCAAGTTTTTCCCTTACCGTCCTGATGGTAGGCATATAGGCCCTACCGATTGCCTCTGGGGACATGGACGTGGACGCAAGTTTTTCGATTTCCCAGTCTGGCAGACCTTCTGCCGCGCGAAGCCCAAGCAAAGCATGTCCTTGCCATTCCATTAGTTAACTCCTTTAGTTAACTCCTTTCAAAAAGTGGTTAAGACAAAACGTCACTAATATAACGCGATCGACTATGCCGATAATCCGTCAAAGCCGTCTCGCGCGTAGATAACAGTTTGAACTGCATCTAATGCATGGGACGTGCCTTGTCACTCGAACACGAGTTCCCCGAATGACGCGCGGTCATGGAACTTGCCGTCTGGGGCAGACCAGAGGTAGAGGGATGCGGTCGCCCAGTCGCCAGGCGTGCCAAAGCGCGTGTGGCCGACGTCCAGGTTCCACATCGTACCCTTTGGCGGTTTGGATTTGAGTCCCAGCGTGCTGAAAGGAATCACGATTCGGGCGATCCACCAGTCCAATTTGCCGTCTTTTTCAGGTCCATGTTTTGTTTTGTAACTCCATTGTCCATCCCACGACTGGTCGTATTGGTTATAGAGCGGGTCGCGCGGGTCTTCGCGCAGGCCGAACGCACCGTCCATGAAAGCGTTTTCGACGGGATTGATGAGGAAGTGGTAATAGCGTTGCCCTGTGCCTTCAGGGTCAATGAAGAGTTCGACGCTGTCTGTTCGGCAGGCATTGTAATTTCTGCCGCAAGAGGGATGTTCTCGCCCCGTCGGGAAGCGTGTTGAGAGCAGGACATAGAGGTTCTTTTCGTCATAGACCATTTTGAACCATCCGCCGAGTTCATCGGTAGCGGTTCCAATACGTCCGATTCGACCCCACTTTGCAGCCAACCATTCATGGTTGTTCTCGAATGGCGGCGGATTGACGCAGGCGACGGCTGCGATGCCTTTCCGCGATGCATCGGGCAGTTGCTTGAACTTTCTGTAGTTCTCGAAATTCCACGTCAGAGGTGCCTGAATGATAGCGGACAGTCTTCCGTTGATTTCCAGCACCTTTCGGTCTGCGCCAAAGCCTTTCATCGGGCTCGCTCCGAAGATATACAGTTCAGGCCAGCCAGGGAAGGGCTTGATTTTGCCTGTTTCATCGCAAAGGTTGTCCACAAAAGCGCGGCGCGCCTTGACGGCGGCCTCAACCTTGTCGAATCCCGCTTGGTCAGGGATGTCAAGATATGCGGAGTAGGCGCGAAGTGCGTGTACAAGCAACTTGTTGTAGTCGAATTCTGTGCGAATGAGTTCGAGGCGTTTCTTGACCACTGGGTCAACGGCAATCCGTTCCGCCGTGGACAGATCGCGCTCAAGGATTCTCAATAAAGATGCAGGCCAGAGCATCTGGAGGATCTCACGCGGGTTCTTCGAGAGGACGCGGCGCGTCAGGAAATCGTCTTCGTTCAGCCGCTGGCTTCCCAGCAACCGTTGATAATAACTAAACTGAGCGTGCATCTTATGGAAGAATCCCTCCATGACCTCGCCTGCTTCATGGAACGCGCGTTTGTAGAACTCGCGTTCCAGTGCTTTCGGGTCAAGGGTTGGATCCTTCTGCAGTTTTCCTTGCAAATAGTAGCATACGCCATCCAGGCCGTAGTTTTCGCCGAATCCGCATCTGAAAATGCCTACGATATTGTTATCGGCGATAGCGCGGCATTTTCTAGCTATGCTTTCAGGCGTCTGCTTTGGCGCCATGCCTGTAATTTGGTAATAGCCCCACGAGTAGTCGTAAATGGAGAAGCCTTTGATGCCCTTGTACTTTTTCCATGCCTGGACGTCCTTGTCGGTGAATCTGCAAAGTTCAATAAAGACATTGCCAGGGAATGTGTCGAAGGATTGGGGCGGCGTTTCCGTCTGGTCGTATGAAATCAAAACGAGGCTCTTGTCTGGATGCGACTTGGCGAAACGTTCGGCCATCTGGCGGTAGAAAATCCAGATGCGTTCTGATGGAACGGGATGGACGGCCTTACAGTTTTCGCATTGGCAGTACACATTGCAGTCATCCACACCGATTTCATAGCAGTCCGCGCCTTCATCCAGGATTTTTCCGACGACGTCGCAATAGGCATCAAGCACCAGCGGGTTGCTCAGGCACATGTAAATGTGCTGCTGAGGCTTGCGTTCGCCACCAATCAAGGCGTAGCATTCGGGGTGGTCCTTGATGATTTGCGAACCTGGTATGTTTCGGATGGAATGGCCGCCATACATCTGCCAGCCACCGCGTCCATACCAGCCGAGCGCATAGTCGTAGCATGAATCAAGATACGTCGGATAACCGCCGCCGACAAATTCCATGCGGGGCGGCTGGCTGTGGACGGTTCCAGCAGGGACGCGCAATTCCTTGATTTTCCCATAGTCCGTGCCATTTTCTCCTGGCCAGAGGAAGCGTACATCGAGAAAGTTCTCGCAGAACTCCACGATACCGCGCAGCGAACCGCAATAGAATTCCTCCTGAATCCCACGGTGAGGATTGTACAGTTTTGAAAGACGAGAACGGTCGGTTCCGACGATGCACAACGTGTTGTCATCTGCAAAGACGCAGTAGTTGAAACGGTCGGCGGGCTTGAGGCCGAGTGCCTTCGCCTTTTCAGTGTCGCCCAGATAGATGCTCTTCATATTCGGAAGCGCCTTGCTCTCTGCCACGCAGGGTACGTCTTTGCCAAAGGACAGTTTCAGTGCCTTTGCCATTTTTGAAGCCGCGCGCTTCAGAGAAGACTCAACCACTGGATGGATTATCTTGTCGGGCAGAACAATCTGGACTGACGAATTTGAATCCACAACAAAATCACCTGCAAACAGGCCAAAACAAAAAGTCGCGATGAGTAATCCGATAATGCGTTTCATGTGCGTCACCGTTCTATAATTCGTTTTTATGAATGTCTAGGCAAGACGGACTCAGTAACTTGAATCAGGTCTTTCGTATGGATGGAAGAAGATGTTTTTCCAGGATGCCTGGCCGTGCGCGCTGCCGTCAAACGGAATCTGCCGTGGGCGCATGTCGTTGACATGGCCGTCTGCGAAGACAATGGATGAAACACCCGTGGATGCCTGCACGTCCGTCTCGCTGGCGTATGCGCCAGTCGTTGTGCCATGATAATGCGGGAAGACCATCGCCGCGCTTTTTTCCTTGTCGTTACGTGGGGAAGACCAACTTACGTATGCCAGTTGCCCTTCCGCAACCAGCATTGTGCTGCTGGGACGGACGAATTTAGACTGATGCCAGTGGTTTTCCGCGCTTGAACCAGCCCATTTGTTGATGCCTATGCTGATGGCATATTCGCCATTTGTTGAAAATCCGCTCGCCTTCGACAATAAAACCGTGCGCAAGACAGGGCAGAGGACGGGGCTGTAAGTTAATCCGCCGTTGTTGTATTGAACGGAGCCGCATGGAGCCCCTGAATCAGGTCCGATATATGGTCTGACGGTGTACCCCCAATGGTAGGCACTGCCGATGTTCGCCAACAATGATGAATCGTTATCCCGCCGCGCCGTTGCAAACCAACCTTTGTTGTCATCGGCATAAAGCATGAATGCAGTTCCCATCTGCTTGAAATTGCTTGTGCAGGAAATCTTCCTTGCCTTTTCCCGTGCCTTGCTCAACGCGGGGAGAAGCATCGCGGCTAAAATAGCGATGATCGCGATGACGACCAGAAGTTCGATAAGAGTGAATTTGTTGTGGCGTTTCATACGTTGTTTTTGTCCTTTGGTGTGGTGTTTGGTGTATAGTAAATAAAAAAAATTTATACTTTATCCCTCTCCCTCGTATGGGAAACGCTCTATTCCCCAAGAGGATAGGTTCGACCTCTTCGAGGTCGTTATTCTGTAGAGGATTGCGTCCCCCAGGTTTCGCTATCGCTCAACCTGGGGTTACTGATATTTGACCCCTTCGGGGTCTTAGCAGAACCTCCTTGACATGAGCGATTACCGACCCTCATGGGGAATAGAGCCATGAGAAAAAGC